>CALAUL010000001.1 GCA_937892255.1 uncultured Bacteroidales bacterium
AATAATACCGACAAACTCAGTCAGAAGGAGACATCTCCTTCGGCTGAGTTTTTTTATGGCTTCCCGACGACGTTCAAACGACATTTGCAATCCACAATTTGTACCCGGCAAGAGAATGGATTAAGAATAAAACACCTATCTTTGTAAGCAAAACATTCTCTCAAAATAATTGACATCTCTTTGCAAAATCAAATTTAAATCAATCACATATGAGAAAAGCACTTATAACTCTTATCGCCCTTTTGTGCCTCTGCAATGTTAACGCACAGGGCTTCAAGAACCCCGTATTACCTGGATTTCATGCCGATCCAAGTGTTTGCACTAACGGCGAAGACTTCTACTTGGTAAACAGTACATTTCAGTATTTCCCCGGTGTACCTGTATATCACAGCAAGGACTTGATACATTGGGAACAGGTGGGCAACTGCCTATCTCGTCAGTCACAACTCGACCTCTCCGGCTTATATGAAAAAGACAATGCCGAATTGGGTTGGACAAACGGAGGTATCTACGCCCCTACTATACGTTATCACGAAGGACGTTACTACATGGTAACAACGGTATTCCCCTCGCAACGACACTTCTATGTATGGACCGACGACCCAGCAGGTGAATGGTCTGAGCCTATCTTCATCGACTTCGCCATTGGCAGCTGCGACCCGTCACTCTATTTCGACGAGGGCAAATGTTACTTTATATGGAAAGCCGCCGACGAAAAAACTCACCCCGAGATTACTCCCGGAGAGATAAACATCTGCCAAATAGACATCGAGACAGGAAAGTGCATTGGCAAGATACATAGTCTGGGCACAGGTCTCGGAGGTCGTTACCCCGAAGGTCCGCACATCTACAAGAAAGACGGCTACTACTACATGATGCTTGCCGAAGGTGGCACAGAACACGGACATCATGTCAACATCTTACGCAGTCGCTCTCTACTCGGTCCTTACGAGCCGAACCCTGCCAACCCTATACTTTCGCATTTCAACATGAAGATGCAAAACAGCAACATTCAAGGTCTCGGACACGCCGACTTTGTACAGGGAAAAGACGGCTCGTGGTGGATAATATGTCTCGGCTACCGCACAAGTGGCTATCTGCTACATGTCATGGGACGCGAGACTATGCTTGCTCCCGTTCGTTGGGACGAAGGCGAATGGCCTATAGTGAACGGCAACGGCACTCTCTCTGTTGATATGAACTGCTCTACTCTGCCTCAGATTCAGATGCCGCAAGACCCGGAACGTGAAGAGTTCGACTACATCAAACGTGACGCTCCGGCAGACAGTTACCACTCATTAGGCCTTCCGATGGGTTGGATGAGCATCGGCAATCCTAAGCTGTCCGACTACTCTTTGACAGAACGAAATGGTTGGTTGCGTCTGAAGCCTACTACCATAACTCTCGACAAAGCTACGTCTCCGACATTTGTCTCTCGTCGTCAGACCGAAACGAACTTTCAAGCTACAACGTGTCTCGACCTTTCAGCCATGACCAACGGAATGCAAACGGGCATAACAGCCTACGCAGCCCCATTAAATCACTACGATGTCGTGGTAGAAAAACGCGGAGAAAAGCTCTTTGCCAAAGCCAACATTCGTTTGGGAGAAATGGCTCATGTAGCTAAAGAAGTGCCTCTGACAGGCAACATGGCATACCTGCAAATAACTTCCGACAAAGATTACTATTACCTCAACGTGTCGAATGACGGTTCCAACTACGAGACTCTTGCCAAGATGGATTTCCGCTACTTATCGACAGAAGTAATAGGCGGTTTTACAGGCGTCATGTTAGGTGTCTTTGCACAAACTGACGATAACAAAGAAGGTGGTTTTGTGGACGTAGATTGGTTTGAGTACAAAAAGTAATATCGCTCGAACAACTTTCGGACAGCATTTAAACGACGTTTAAACGGCATTTAAACGGCATTTAAACGGCATTTAAAGACAAGATTTCCGACAACTTCTACGTGACTTATTGATATACCCGAGCACCCCGAGGCAACACCTTGGGGTGTTTTCGTTATAGACCGAGAGACTCTATAAACTTCGCTATGCCATCATCATCGACCGACTGACAAACAGCATCTGCCATAGCTTTAACCGTATCCGAAGCATTGCCCATCGCAACACCCATTCCAACATGACGCAACATATCAATATCGTTGCCGCCATCACCAAAAGCCATACACTCCTTAGCTGTAATGCCCATAGCTCTACACAATGTCTCGATACCGCGCACCTTGCTCTGTCCCTTAGGTACTACGTCAGTAAATATCGGACTCCAACGAGCCGATTGACATTGTGGTAAACGTGGCATTATATCAATCTCCTCCTGCTCATCGAAAAACGAAATCATCTGATATATATCTTCGTCTGCATACTCACGCAAATCTCTCAGATGAGGCATCTTCTTAAACTCAAGTTGTCGAAATATATAGTCCGAACGTTCGTTGTCTATGTTCATTATAAGTCCGTCGCGTAGTACAAAACTAACAGCCATGGTGTTTTCGGGATATATCATGTCGAGCATGTTGTGTATATCAGTCTTGGCTATAGGATTGGAGTCGATGAGCGTACCATCAAGATACGTCATTCCACCGTTAACAGTGACATAGCCATCAAACTGCAAATCACCCAGATTGTCAATGTTGTTCAGATGTCTTCCCGAAGAGATAAAACACTTCACTCCGCCGGCACGCAATCTGTTTATCGTCGCTCGTACCGCTTCGGAAACTTTATGTGTATTGAAGCTCACAAGTGTTCCGTCAATATCGAAAAATACCGCTTTTATTTTATTCGTCATGCCCACATATTAGTTATAATTCGGCAACACAAAGGTACTCGAAAATAGTACAATTCAAAAAAAAGACAATCCGTTCCACAAACGAACGTTATACCTCTTCCTCCCAAGAACGGCAAGTAACATAGTTGATGTTTTAGTAGCCGATTTGCAATCGTGGCTATTTGCTTTGTAGAATCCGTTCTGACAACCTGAAGGACGAACAAAAGTATATTACACAAAAAATCCTCCGAAAGACTTCTGCTCTCGGAGGATTTACTATTTAAGGTTGACTTTCTGACAACGTCATTACATCATACCCGGCATGCCGCCCATGCCCTGAGGCATTGCAGGTGCTGGGTTCTCTTCCTTCTTCTCAACCAAGATACACTCTGTTGTAAGGAACATACCTGCTATAGAAGCAGCGTTCTCAAGTGCAACACGTGTCACCTTAGCTGGGTCAATGACACCACTCTCAAAGAGGTTTTCGTACTTGTCTGTACGAGCGTTGTAACCGAAGTCTGCTTTGCCCTCTTTTACTTTCTGTACGATGACAGCACCCTCTTTACCGCCATTGTAAACGATTTGACGCATTGGCTCTTCTATAGCACGACGAACGATGTCAATACCTGTTGTCTCATCATCGTTGTCACCCTTCAAGCCTTCAAGTGCCTCGATAGCACGTATATAAGCTACGCCACCACCGGGAACGATTCCTTCCTCTACGGCAGCACGTGTAGCACAAAGTGCGTCCTCTACACGGTCTTTCTTCTCCTTCATCTCTACCTCTGTTGCAGCACCTACGTAAAGTACAGCCACACCACCAGCTATCTTAGCAAGACGCTCCTGCAACTTCTCACGATCGTAATCCGACTTAGTAGCAGCTATCTGACTCTTAATCTGTGCCGCACGCTCTGCGATAGCTTCCTTCTCGCCACGACCATTTACTATAGTTGTGTTGTCCTTGCTAACAACGATTTTCTCTGCTTTACCGAGCATGTCGATAGTCGTTGTCTCAAGCTTATAGCCGAGTTCCTCTGATACCACAACACCACCAGTAAGAACAGCTATATCCTGAAGCATCTCTTTTCTACGGTCACCAAAGCCAGGAGCTTTCACTGCACACACCTT
This sequence comes from uncultured Bacteroidales bacterium, assembly GCA_937892255.1. Taxonomy (GTDB): domain Bacteria; phylum Bacteroidota; class Bacteroidia; order Bacteroidales; family Marinilabiliaceae; genus W3P20-009. The sequence continues at coordinate 3,913 of CALAUL010000001.1, forward strand.
GAGCGAACCACGCAAACGGTTTACTACCAATGTTGCCAATGCCTCACTGTCAACGTCCTCTGCTATGATAAGAAGTGGACGACCTGTCTGTGCTGTTGCTTCAAGGACTGGAAGCATATCCTTCATAGTAGATATCTTCTTGTCGTAGATGAGTATGAATGGTGACTCAAGTTCTGCTTCCATCTTCTCTGTGTTAGTGACGAAGTATGGAGAGAGATAGCCACGGTCAAACTGCATACCTTCAACAACTTCTACTGTTGTCTCTGTACCCTTAGCCTCTTCTACTGTGATAACACCCTCTTTGCCTACTTTCTGCATAGCCTCTGCAATGAGCTTACCGATGACATTGTCATTGTTAGCAGAGATAGTTGCTACTTGCTCTATCTTCTCATTGCTTGAATCAACAGAGAGCGACTGAGCCTTGATGCTCTCAACGACTTTAGCTACTGCCTTGTCAATACCACGCTTGAGATCCATTGGGTTAGCACCAGCTGTAACGTTCTTCACACCTACGTTTACAATAGCCTGAGCAAGTACTGTAGCTGTTGTCGTTCCATCACCTGCATTGTCACCTGTCTTAGATGCTACTTCCTTAACCATCTGTGCACCAAGATTCTCATGTGGGTCAGAGAGTTCTATCTCTTTGGCTACCGACACACCGTCTTTTGTGATATGTGGCGCACCAAATTTCTTCTCTATAACGACATTGCGTCCCTTAGGACCTAATGTTACTTTTACTGCGTCAGCCAACTGATCTACACCCTTCTTCAAGAGCTCACGAGCCTCTGAGTTAAACTTTATATCTTTTGCCATTGTTTTATCTGTTTGTTTTGTTTTCTAATGTTTCGTTTCTTCTTTTAGCAGATGTACAATACATCGTTCTGATTGATGAGTAAGTAGTCCTCACCGTCGATGTTAAGTTCTGTGCCTGCATACTTGCCATATAGCACAACATCACCCTCCTTAACCTCTACTGGTTCGTCTTTCTTTGCAGCACCTACAAGAACAACAGTTCCGTTAAGAGGTTTCTCCTTAGCTGAGTCTACAATGATGATACCACTCGCTGTCTTTGTCTCTGCCGGTGTTGGCTTAACCAATACTTTGCCGGCAAGAATCTTTCCTTTCAATTCTGACATAATCTATCTTTTTTTTTGTTATTATTCTATCAACCGATGATTTTGCAATCACACAACCTCATATTATCAATAAGCGTGCCAAAAAACTATTGCATGCTATTCGAGCGACAAAATTATATGAAATATGACAAATTGTCATTACCAACTCTGTTAATTGATGACAAAATGTCACTTCCACATGACGACAAATGACAAAATGTCACTAATACATGATTAGTGCTCTGTGTTCGCCCGGACTATGGATAGTTCCCTTTTTCATCAAATATTCAGAACGACACATCTCCATCGAACAATGATGCATTTCTTCTGACATCGACATAAAAATGATATATTTTTATTTTTTACGCAACAATCGCTTGCAGAATTAAAAATAACGTCTATCTTTGCACTCGCAATTGAGAACAACCTCATAGCAAACATAGCTGACTCGCTAGCTCAGCTGGTAGAGCAACAGACTCTTAATCTGTGGGTCCAGGGTTCGATCCCCTGGCGGGTCACTCGAAAAGAAAGAAGAAACCGATAGTTTCTTCTTTCTTTTTTGTTTCAAAACAAATTTACCTCCCCACAATGATATTGCAATAGAATTTCCTAATTTTGCACCCAATTAAACTAACACATCAACAATGAACAAGATTAGCCACATACTATATCAACCATACAAATGGCTCATAGTCCTTCCTGTATTCATTGTAATAACTGTTATCTGTGCTCTGATAACAATCATTACAGCGTGTATCTCTATCACTATAGCTCGCCCTTGGGGTATCATCTGGGCTAAGGTAATGCAATGGGTTACTCCTATGCACGTCAAAGTAATAGGTCGTGAAAATATCAAGCCCGGTCAATCGTACGTCATCGCTGCCAACCACCAAAGTGCTTACGACATATTCGTTATATACGGCAGCTTAGGCATAGATTTCAAATGGATAATGAAACATGAGCTTCGCAACATACCTCTCATGGGATATGCTTGCTACAAGCTCAATCATATATTTATAAACCGCACTTCTAAAATGGCGGCATACCGTAGCATACAACGCGCTAAAGATATTCTCGTTGGTGGCACTTCTGTTGTAATATTCCCTGAAGGTACCCGCAGCGGCTCTAACAAAATGGCACCACTCAAACATGGTGCTTTCAAAATGGCTTTTGACCTCGAACTACCGATATTACCCGTCTCAATCAACGGAACATACCGTATCATGGGAAATGGTCTCTCATCCCTCAAACCAGGTAGCGTAGATCTCATAATACACAAACCTATCGACATAAAAGATTTTACCGAAAAACGAGACGAACTAATATCTCTAACAGCCGAAGCTATAGCTTCTGGTCTCAACAAATAACAAATTACATCATACTTTATATAATGGCATTTATAGACGAAATCAAACGCAGGCGTACTTTCGCCATCATCTCTCACCCTGACGCAGGTAAAACAACTCTCACCGAAAAACTCCTTCTCTTCGGTGGTGCTATACACGTAGCAGGTGCAGTGAAAAGCAATAAGATAAAGAAAACAGCCACTTCAGACTTCATGGAGATAGAAAAGCAACGCGGTATATCTGTTGCTACTTCTGTCATGGGATTCGAATATGACGGCTACAAAGTGAACATTCTCGACACTCCAGGTCACCAAGATTTCGCCGAAGATACATTCCGCACTCTGACCGCCGTCGACAGCGTTATCATCGTCATAGATGCCGCTAAGGGCGTTGAGACACAAACTCGCAAACTCATGGAAGTATGCCGCATGCGCAATACTCCTGTAATGGTCTTTGTCAATAAGCTCGACCGCCCTTGCAACGACCCATTCGACCTACTCGATGAAGTGGAACAAGAGCTCAAAATAAAGGTTCGTCCTCTCTCTTGGCCTATAGGCAACGGCGAATTATTCAAAGGTGTATATAACCTCTTCGAAAACAACCTATACCTCTATCAGGCAAGCCGTCAAACAGTTGAAGAGGGAGTAAATATCGACGTCCAAAGCCCAGAACTCGACAAGATGATAGGCGAACGTCAAGCTTCCACACTACGCGAAGAACTTGACCTCGTTGATGGTGTATATCCTGAGTTTGACGTAGATAGCTACCTCCGTGGCGAAGTAGCTCCAGTATTCTTCGGCTCCGCTCTTAACAACTTCGGTGTTCGTGAACTCCTTCACTGCTTCTTACGCATTGCTCCTCAACCACAACCTTCTCAAACCGAAAGCCGAATGGTAAACCCCGAGGAAGAGAAGTTCTCCGGCTTCGTATTCAAAATACACGCCAACATGGACCCAAACCACCGTAACCGAATAGCTTTCGTCAAAATATGCTCTGGTAAATTCGAACGCAACAAATCATACCGACATGTACAGATGGGCAAAGATTTCAAATTCTCAAGCCCTACCGCTTTCATGGCTGACAAGAAGTCTATCATCGACGAAGCTTACCCAGGCGACATCATAGGTATACCAGACTCAGGAAACTTCAAAATTTCTGACTCACTATCAGAAGGCGAAAAACTCGTATTCAAAGGCTTACCTTCATTCTCTCCTGAACTATTCCGTTACATAGAGAACGACGACCCTATGAAAGCCAAACAGCTCGCAAAAGGCATCGACCAACTCATGGACGAAGGCGTTGCTCAACTCTTCGTTCACCAGTTCAACGGCCGTAAGATAATTGGCACAGTAGGTGCCTTGCAGTTTGAAGTCATTCAATACCGCCTACTCCACGAATACGGCGCTTCATGTCGCTACGAACCTATATCTCTCTACAAAGCTTGTTGGATAGACAGCGATGACGAAGCAGAACTTGCAGAGTTCAAAAAGAGAAAAGTTCAATACATGGCAAAAGACAAACAAGGTCGAGATGTCTTCCTCGCCGAATCAGGATACATGCTGTCTATGGCTCAAGAAGGCTTTAAAAACATCCGCTTCCACTTCACAAGCGAATTCTAAACAATACATGACAAAAAGAGGGCATATCGCCCTCTTTTTCTATCCCACCAAATCCCAAAACACAGAAAAAAACCACATCTAAACAGTATTTAAAGACCTTTTAAACATCGTTTAAACTACATTTAAAACCTCAACTAACCAAGCCTATCATACCACTTCTTATTTTACTCAAAATGTCTATTTTTTACCGTAGCGCAACACTCCATAGACTCACCATAGCTTCACCATAGGCTCACCGTAGCTTCACCATAGGCTCACCGTAGGCTCACCATAACATCATAAATAGTGACAATATCGTTTTTTTACACCAAACCACCTCTTATACCCCCAAAAAATACTATATTTGAATTTGCGATAATACAATACAAATATGACCGAACAAATAATTGACAAACTCAACACTCTATACAACAAGTGGTGTGGTGCTGATATCGAAGAATACGAAGAACTGCCTAAGTCCGGTTCTGCACGTAGATATTTCCGTCTTAAAAGCTCAAAAGGCTCAGCCATGGGCGTCTATAACACCGACAAAAAAGAAAATGAAGCATTCCTAAGCTTCTCTAAAAGCCTAAAAAAAGCCGGCGTCAACGTACCTCAAATATATGGCGAAGATCTTATATACAACGTATACCTGCAAGAAGACCTCGGAAACCAAACACTATACTCACTACTACAAGATATCAAAAAACAACATAACACATTCAACGACGAACTAATCAACACCTATCGCAAAGTCCTCGATAGCCTCGCTACTTTGCAAATAGAAGGCTCAAAATATATCGACTTCAACAAATGCTACCCACGTGCTGCTTTCGATAGTCAAAGCATGACTTGGGACCTAAGCTACTTCAAATACTACTTTCTCAAACTTGCTCATATCGACTTCGACGAACAGCTTCTCGAAAACGACTACAACAAACTCATATCTATACTCCTTGAAGCCCCATGCGACTTCTTCCTTTATCGTGACTTCCAAAGCCGAAACATCATGATAAAAGATGGCGAACCATGGTTCATCGACTATCAAGGTGGACGAAAAGGAGCCCTACAATACGACGTCGCATCACTCCTCTACGACGCAAAAGCTGATATACCTCAAGATATACGCAACTCACTCCTCGAATACTACATCGAAACACTTCACAAACTTTGCCCTGACTCCAACATCTCAAACAACTTCAAACAATACTTCAACTCCTATGTCCTCATTCGTATCATGCAAGCCATGGGAGCATACGGATACAGAGGATTCTTTGAACGCAAAAGCCACTTCCTCAAAAGCATACCTTTTGCCCTCAACAACCTTCAATACCTACTCGGCATCTCTCCTCAACTAAACGAAATGCCCGAACTCAAACGCATACTAACATCCCTCTGTAACAACGACGAACTACGTAAAATAAACGACACCACCCGTCTCTCTATCACTGTCACTTCATTCTCTTACAAACACGCCATACCTACCGACAACAGCGGAAACGGCGGAGGTTTCGTATTTGACTGCAGAGCACTACCTAACCCGGGAAGATACACCCAATACAAAACATTGACAGGCAAAGACAATGAAGTAATAGAATTCTTCGCAAATGTAGCAGACAAAATGAACCCATTCATCGACGCCTGCAAAACACTCATCGCAATAAGCGTCGAAAAATACTTAGAACGTGGTTTTACTAATCTCACTATCAACTTCGGTTGCACAGGCGGACAACACCGCTCTGTCTTCTGTGCAGAAACTCTCGCAAAATGGCTAAACGAAAACTACGACGTCGACGTATTCATAAAACATTGGGAACAACCACAACTGAACTAACATCATCTTAACTCCTTTTACTAACCATCACAAAAGCATATTATGAACGGAATGATATTCGCCGCAGGTTTAGGCACACGACTCGCCCCACTGACCAATAGCAGACCCAAAGCTCTCGTTGAAGTCAACGGACAACCACTGCTTAAATACGCCATAGACAACATGTACTCTGCCGGCGTTAGACATCTTGTTGTCAACGTTCACCACTTCGCAGACATGATTATCAACTACCTCCAAAAAAACGCACACCATTGGAGCGAACTCGAACTACTCATATCCGACGAAACAGATATGCTTCTCGAAACAGGCGGTGGAATAGTCAAAGCATTACCTCTCTTTGACAACAACAAACCCATCATCGTCGCAAACGCTGACGTACTAAGCAACATCGACCTCAAAAGCATGTACTCTCACCACCTCGAACACAACAACGACACAACACTCCTCATGAGCTCTCGCGCATCAACAAGAGGACTACTATTCGATGCAGACAACAGACTCATGGGCTGGATAAACAAAGCTAAAGGTGAAGAACGCATAACTCGCGACGTTACAATGTGCAACTCTTGGGCATTCAATGGATTTCATATCATAAACCAATCCGTAATAAAAGCTATGACCAAAGAAGGCGCCTTCGGTATCATAGACGCATACCTCAATCTCGCTAAAGATTTCAACATAAAAGCCTACATACCTCAAGAAAGATACTATTGGTACGACATTGGTACCATCGACAAACTACACAGCGCTGAAATAGGACTGCAAAACTAAACACACCTTCACAACATAACACAATAACATAAACAAAAAAGAGGATACCCTAACGAGTACCCTCTTGTCCTTTCGATAGTAAGACCGATTACTTACGCAAGCCAAGCTTAGCGATAATTGCACGGTAACGCTCTATGTCACGTGACTTCAAATAGTCAAGCTGACGACGACGCTGACCTACTAACTTCTGAAGCGCATACTTTGTACCTGTATCCTTCTTGTTTGACTTCATGTGCTGAGTCAAGTGAGCAATACGGTATGAGAACAATGCTATCTGGCTTTCTGGAGAACCAGTGTCAGTGTTAGACTTTCCGTACTGTCCGAAGATCTCTTGCTTCTTTTCTTTGTCTAAGTACATAACTGTATAATTACTTTATTATTATTAATTCGCCGACAAAGGTACAGTATTATTTGTTATAAACCAAATATTCTCGACTATTTTACTACATTTGCGATATGAAAAAGTTACTCGTTTGCTTCACGCTCCTTATGCTGACATCTGCAACATGCTTCGCTCAGCTCAACACCAACCGCATTATGCAGATTGGTCGAAACGCTCTGTATTATGAAGATTATGTACTTTCGATACAGTACTTCAATCGCGTCATAAATGTAAAACCATATTTGGCAGAACCTTACTATTATAGAGCCATCGCCAAATATTACCTCGACGACATATCAGGAGCCTGCAACGACTGCGACATTGCTCTCGGTATCAACCCTTTTATGCTCGGAGCTTACAACCTGCGTGGTATCATACGTCTGAGACAAAACAAGTCTGCCGACGCTCTCGACGACTTCACTAAAGGGCTCGATATAGAGCCCGACAACTTCAACCTGCTCATGAATAGCGGTATAGCAAACATCAACCTCAAAGAGTACGACAAAGCCATAGAAAATTACGACAAACTACTGCGCTACGACAAACGCAACATCAGTGCAATACTCTACAGAGGCATTGCTCTCGTCAACAAAGGCGACTCAATAAAGGGACTCGAGGAATTCTCTCGTGCAGCAGACATGAACAACTATTCTGCCGATGCCTTTACTTATAAGGGCATGCTCCTCTATCAATTGAAACGATACGACGAAGCTCTATCCGCATACAACCACTTGCAAGAGCTACGGCCACAAGATGCCAACGTGTATATCAACCGTGCCATAACTCGTTACAACCTCGACGACCTGAAAGGGTGTTTCGCAGACCTTGACGAAGCTATCAAACTCGATCCCAAAAACATGCCCGCTTATGCCAATCGCGGCATGCTTCGTGCCGAAGTGGGAGATCTCAACAACGCCATAGAGGACTTCTCTAAAGTCCTGGCTCTCAACCCTGCCGACGACATTGCTCTCTTCAACCGTGCCAACCTCTACATTCAGACCGGAGACATGCGCAGTGCTCTCAACGACCTTAACATCATAATCACCAAACACCCCGAATTTGGACAAGCTTATTACCAACGTGCCATCGTCAAACGTCAACAAGGAGACATAAAAGGCTCGGAACTCGACTTCACCACAGCCTACACTTTCGAACAGGAACGTATCAAAAGAGGTCTCGAAGCCGGTAAAAATACCGACTCTCAGGAGGAGCCTGCAACAGACGACATCAAACAACAACAACCGAAAAAAACAAGTCGTAGCAAAAACGACAACGACATAAAGAAATACAACCAGATGGTTGTAGTGGCAGACTTTGGCGACAACGACGACAAGTTGCAACAAGAGAGCGAGAAAGAGATAATACGAGGACGTGTGCAGGACCGTGACATCGTCATAGACCTCGAACCGGTCTTCGAACTTAGTTTCTTCTCGTCCGACACCGTACTGCCAAAAGCTCGCTACTACGAACCCGCAGTGGAGATGTTCAACAGTATCAACGCCTACCAACGCCCTCTCTCTATCACCAACAGAGAACTCGTGACAGACAAGAGCAACACCTTGACATTCTTCAACGACATCTCTGCTCTGTCTGACAGCATCGACCGCTCGCCTAACAATTATTCACTCTTCATGGTTCGAGGTTCGCTCTACAACCTTGTCATGAACTACAACAATGCCATTTCGGACTTCAACGTCTGCATTCTCAAAGACGCCAACAACGTCATTGCGCTCTTTAACCGCGCCGCTACTCGCTACAAAATGGTAGAAGTGATACGCTCACTCGAAAATGACAACGCTCTCGCCGATGCTCAAATATCTGGCAATAAGGCCAACAATGTGCGCAACGAAATAATGGTACTTGACTACGACCTTATCCTCGCCGACCTCAATAACGTCATAAATATTGCACCGGATTTCGAATTCGCTTATTACAACAAAGCTCTCGTACAATGTTCGCGCAAACTATATAACGAGGCTCTATCTTCGCTCGACAAAGCAATAGAGATAAATGCCGACTTTGCTGAGGCTTACTTCAACAGAGGTATAATAAGACTATACTTGGGCAACGAGGCAGAAGGCGAAGCAGACCTTAGCAAAGCCGGAGAACTTGGCATTTTCAAAGCCTACAACGTCATTAAACGTTACACCGGCAAAACCACAAGCGACAACGACAATGACCAATAAACCAAAACAAGACGAGACTCTGTCCTTGGACCTCAACAACGCCGAGTTCCAAGACGTCAAAAACCTTATCGACAACACTGGTTCTTCGGTCTTCATGACAGGACGTGCCGGCACGGGCAAGTCTACCTTTCTGCGTCATATCGTCCGCAACTCACATAAGAAATGCGTAGTCCTCGCCCCTACCGGCATAGCCGCTGTAAATGCAGGTGGCGTGACACTGCACTCTTTCTTTAGAATACCGCTTCACCCAATAGCTCCCGATGATGTCAACTTCTCCTCGCCTACTCGCATCAAAGAACGACAGAAGTACACAAAAGAACATATCAAACTGCTCAAAAACATCGAACTTATCATCATCGACGAGATATCTATGGTGAGAGCCGATATCCTCGACTTCATAGACAAGATATTGCGCACCTACACCAACCCTCGTCTGCCCTTCGGTGGCAAACAGCTTTTCCTCGTGGGCGACGCCTTCCAGCTCGAACCCGTTGTAAAAGCCGACGAATGGGACATTCTGCGACACTTCTACTCCTCGCCATACTTCTTCGGCGCAAACGTCTTTAAAGAGATTACATTAGTGCAGATAGAACTTAAAAAGGTCTACCGCCAACACGAGGTCGAATTTCTGTCTCTCCTCGATAGGATAAGAGTGTGTCAGACCAACCAAACAGACCTCAACACTATAAACTCTCGTTATGTCCCAAATATGCAGTTCAACGACAACGACATGGCCATAACCCTGTGCACTCTGCGCGCCAAAGCCGACAACATAAACGAAGACCGCCTTGAACGCATTCCCTGCGAACCTACAACATTCTACGGAACTATCAACGGCGACTTTCCCGATTCGTCGCTACCAACGAATCTCGAACTGCAACTCAAACCCGGAGCACAAGTAGTTTTCATAAAGAACGACAGAGAAAAACGGTGGTTCAACGGAACCATAGCTCGTGTGACCTCTATAGAAGATGACGGCGTTTGGGTTGAGACGGAAGACCTTAACGAATACTTCGTCGAAACAGAGGAGTGGAACAATGTCCGTTACAAGTGGGACGACAAAGAGAAGAAAGTAAAAGAAGAGGTTCTCGGCTCTTTCGTCCAACTACCAATAAAACTCGCTTGGGCTATCACCATACACAAGAGTCAAGGTTTGACATTTGACAACGTAATTATCGACATAGGCAATGGGGCTTTTGCCTGCGGTCAGGTCTATGTAGCACTGAGTCGTTCACGTACCCTTAATGGCATAAGACTCCTTTCACCTATAACGTTCAACGATATACGCACAAGCCGAGAAGTACTCAACTACTCCGCCACAGCCAACAACCGACAAATTATTGACCGACAGTTTGCCGATGCCGAAGCACAACAGCTATACAGAGCCGCAAAGATTGCATTCCAACAACGCGACATAACTCGTGCCGTAGAGTATACTTTGCAAGCTTTTGCTCTACGTCCCGATGACACAAAAAGCCCATCCGTCTCGCGACTTCTTTCGCGCAAACTCTCTGTCATAAATCGCCTCGAAAGCGAGATAGACACGCTCGTAAAACAGAAAAAAGAATCTTCTGACAATCTATTTTCCTTTGCCAATGAGTATTACATCATGGCCATGGAGTGCATACACAAATACCAAGAGACAGGCGCCGCCATCGCCAACCTCAACAAAGCTCTTAAGCTAACTCCCGACTATATAGAAGCTCTCACGCTACGGGCTTCCATCAACACCGACACCGGCGACTACGACACGGCTCTCACTGATATCAACACCGCCCTTACTCACAAGAGCAAATGCGCCAAGACTCAAACAACGGAACTTCTCCGCATGCGTGCTACTCTGCATATCCGACAACGCAACTACGGCAATGCTTACGACGACCTACGTAAAGCACTACATATATTAGACGACGAACCCACAACATACCACATGCTCGCCGACATATGCAAGCGTTTAGGCGAAGACGATGAAGCTCAAGCATTCAGAAACATAGCTGAAGACTTAGAAGATATCTAACCCTATTCCCTCATATATTACAATCCGTACAATACTCCCATTACATCACTCTTACTCTCAAACATATAAAAATCCCTCGCCGATATCAAAACCAGCGAGGGACAACTATATTATATCAAACTAAATTACTCTGCTGAATAATCCATCTTTGACATACGTACATAGCTTTGGTAACGCTTCTTAGCCATCTCTTGACATGATGCGAAGAGCTCATCTGCCTCAGCTGGATACATCTTCTTCACTGAGTTGAAACGTACCTCACCCATGAGGAAGTCTTGGAACTTATCCCACTGTGGCTCCTTAGAGTCAAGTGTGAATGGATTCTTACCCTCTGCCTCAAGTGCTGGGTTGAAACGCCACAAGTGCCAGTAACCACACTCAACAGCTGCTGCCTGCTCTGCCTGTGCCTTACCCATACCCTTCTTAAGACCATGGTTGATACATGGTGCGTATGCTATAACAAGTGATGGTCCAGGATAAGCCTCAGCCTCCTTAAGTGCCTTGAGTGTCTGTGCCTGATCTGCACCCATAGCTATCTGTGCTACGTAAACATAACCGTATGTCGTTGCAATCATACCAAGGTCCTTCTTACGTACACGCTTACCTGCTGCAGCAAACTTAGCTATCGCACCAAGTGGTGTTGACTTAGATGACTGACCACCTGTATTAGAGTAAACCTCTGTGTCAAGAACAAGGATATTTACATCCTTACCTGACGCTATCACATGGTCAAGACCACCATAACCAATATCATATGAAGCACCATCACCACCGATAATCCACTGGCTACGCTTAACAAGATAATGATCAAGTGATGCTATCTCCTTGCAAAGATCACAAGAACATGCCTTAACCATAGGACGAATCTTCTCTGCTAATACCTTAGTAGCAGCAGCATCATTCATCTTCTCTATCCATTCCTTGAAGAGACCCTTCAACTCATCTGAACAACATGTGCAATCCTGTGCCTCTGTCATAAGACGTACAAGACGTGCACGCATCTTCTGATTAGCAAGATCCATACCTAAACCAAACTCACAGAAATCCTCGAAAAGTGAATTAGCCCATGCTGGACCCTGACCCTTCTCGTTTGTTGTATATGGAGTTGATGGTATCGAACCAGAATAGATTGACGAACAACCTGTAGCATTTGCTACAATCTGACGATCACCGAAGAGCTGCGAAACAAGTTTCACATATGGTGTCTCACCACAACCAGAACATGCACCAGAGAACTCAAAGAGAGGTGTTGCAAACTGTGAGTTCTTTACATTTGCTGTGATGTCAACAAGATCCTGCTTGCTCTTAACATTCTTAACTGAATATTCCCAGTTAGCAGCCTCAATCTTAGACTCTTCTGCTGCAGGGTCAAATGCAACCATCTTAAGTGCTGGACCACCTGCCTTAGGATTACCTGGACATACGTCAACACAGTTGCCACAACCCAAACAGTCCATAACACCTACCTGCATACGGAAGAACATACCCTTCATTGCAGCTGGTGCCTTCATCTCTATTGTCTCACCCTTGATGCCCTTAACCTCTTCAGCATCCATTACTACAGGACGAATACATGAGTGAGGACATACATAAGCACACTTGTTACACTGGATACACTTATCTGCCTCCCATACTGGAACAAGAGCCGCAACACCACGCTTCTCATATGCTGCTGTTCCCTGTGGCCATGTACCATCTTCAATACCCTTGAAAGCTGAAACCTTAAGATTATCACCATCTTGTGCATTGATTACACGTACCACATTGTTGATAAACTCAGGATCGTTGTTTGCTGGCTTAACATCCTCTGCAAGGTTAGCCCATGCTGGGTCAATAGCAAGTTGCTTGTACTCACCACCACGATCTACTGCAGCATTGTTCTTATCAACAATATCCTGACCCTTCTTACCGTATGACTTAACGATGAACTTCTTCATCTGCTCTACTGCCATATCTACAGGAATAACACCTGTAATACGGAAGAATGCTGACTGAAGGATAGTGTTAGTACGATTACCAAGACCTATCTCCTGTGCAATCTTTGTTGCATTGATATAGTAAACAGTGATATTGTTCTTAGCGAAATATGCCTTTACCTTATTTGGAAGATTAGCAGCAAGCTCTTCACCCTCCCAAATAGTATTCAAAAGGAATGTACCATTCTTCTGAAGACCACGTGTCACATCATACATATTGAGATATGCCTGAACGTGACAAGCTACGAAGTTAGGTGTGTTCACCAAGTATGTAGAACGGATAGGCTCATCACCAAAACGAAGGTGTGAACATGTGAAACCGCCTGACTTCTTAGAGTCGTATGAGAAATAAGCCTGACAACGCTTGTCTGTTGTCTCACCGATAATCTTGATTGAGTTCTTGTTAGCACCTACAGTACCATCTGCACCAAGTCCGAAGAACTTAGCCTCAAACATACCTGCGCCACCTACTGCTACTTCCTCTTTTGGAGGGAGTGATGTAAATGTAACGTCATCTACTATGCCGAGAGTGAAATGATCCTTTGGCTGTGGAAGTGCCATATTCTCATATACTGCGAGAATCTGTGCAGGTGTAGTATCCTTTGAACCAAGACCATAACGTCCACCGATAATCTTAGGTGCGTTAGCCTCAGCATAGAAACACTCCTTAACATCGAGGAACAATGGCTCACCATTTGCTCCTGGCTCCTTAGTTCTGTCAAGTACAGTCACAATCTTAGCTGACTTAGGTACTGCAGCAAGGAAATGCTTAGCTGAGAATGGACGATAGAGGTGTACTGCTACAAGACCTACCTTCTCACCCTTTGCAGCAAGATAGTCGATAGTCTCACGTATACACTCTGTAACAGAACCCATAGCGATGATTACACGCTCTGCATCAGCAGCACCATAGTAATCAAACAAACCATACTTACGACCTGTAATCTCTGATATCTTATTCATATACTCCTCTACAACAGCTGGAACATTGTCGTAATAAGGATTACATGACTCACGATGTGTAAAGAACGTATCTGGGTTCTCTGCCATACCACGTGCCTCAGGATGCTCTGGTGTGAGGGCACGGCTACGGAACTCTGCAAGAGCCTGCTGATCTACCAAAGGAGCAAGGTCTTCGTTCTCAAGCATCTCTATCTTCTGTATCTCATGTGATGTACGGAAACCATCAAAGAAGTTAAGGAATGGCACACGTGTCTTGATTGTTGAAAGGTGTGCAACACCCGCCAAATCCATTACCTCCTGTACTGAACCCTCTGCCAACATAGCAAAGCCTGTCTGACGACATGCCATAACGTCCTGGTGGTCACCGAAGATACATAGAGAGTGTGATGCTATAGTACGTGCTGATACATGGAATACACATGGAAGCAACTCACCTGCTATCTTGTACATATTTGGGATCATAAGAAGAAGACCCTGTGACGCAGTATAAGTTGATGTAAGAGCACCAGCCTGAAGCGAACCATGAACAGCACCTGCTGCACCTGCCTCTGACTGCATCTCCTCTACGAGAACTGTCTCGCCAAAGATATTCTTACGTCCCTGTGCTGCCCATTCGTCAACATATTCTGCCATTGTTGACGATGGTGTGATTGGGTAAATAGCAGCTACTTCAGAGAACATATACGAGATATGTGCCGCTGCCTGATTACCATCACATGTGATGAATTTCTTTTGTTTTGCCATCTTTATAACACTAACAATAATTATTAATTATACCTATTATTCTTGTTCTTAACCGCATAAGTCTACGCAAGCCAGAACTCTTTTGTTCGCTTTAATATAAGAAACCTAACAACCATAACGGTATCACCTTCCCTTCCCCAACTTCTATCATATCTTTTGCTACGTAGACATCATCTTTTATTTTCTTCTGATGTCCAACTACAAAACAATGACTTCCATTGACACAGAACTCACCTATCGCTGCTCGTGTGACACTATTCTTATAACCCAACTGATTAAAGAAAAATGTCTTGTATAGCACCTCTCGCTCTACCCCTCCGTAATTGCACAAATACATGAGATTAGGGTTTTGCATATATATATGAGCCGGTTTCTTCTGATTACTATCCCCATCTTGATACAGCAAATGTATAAGTCGCGCCTGCTTGAGATAGACCATATAGTTCATCACCGTCGCTCGCGACGTGTCTATCTCTGTCGACAACTTACTCACATTAGGCTGAAATGGTGCCGAACGCGCAATGAGATACAAGAGTTTACGCAACTTAGGTATACACTTGTGCTCTATCTGTTGCAAATAGCTTATCTCTATCTCCAATACCAAGTTGATAGTCTTGATAAGCGCAACAAAGACGTTCTTCTCATCTAAAAAGTATGGATAAAAACCATGATGCAAATAATCACTGAAATACGCCAACGGTTTAACCTTTGATACTATATCAGTACTTATTGCTACATGATTTGCTATTATCTCTTCAAGCGAATACTTCGGAAAATTCATTCCCGTCATGTGATTGAGATACTCACGAAACGAAAAACCCTCCAAACTATACACCTGAACCTTACCCGACAACTCAGGATTTGCCTCCTTCAAACGCATGACAGGCGAACCCGTAAATACTATATGCAAGTCAGGATAATTATCATAACAATAGCGCAACTCATCAGACCACGCAGGATATTTATACACCTGATCCAACAACAATGTGCGACCTCCCAACTTACGAAAGTCATCAGCTAACGAAATAATAGTATGCGTAGAAAAATAAAAGTCATTGAGGTCTACATACAAACACTTCTGCTCCGACGAAATCTTCTTTGCATAATTTAGCAAAAATGTTGTCTTCCCTATGCCTCGTGCCCCCTTAATACCTATCAGACGCGCCGACCAATCTATATCGTCCATCAAACCCCTCTTTACCCAAGGTGTCAAATTTGACAACATGTCATTATGTAACTTAAAAAGCGTCTGCATCTTGTTTTCCTTTCGTCCTTGCAAAAATACAATTATTTATCCATTTCTGCTATCTAGACTTTACAAAATCAGATACAAAATGCAATTTAGAGTTAATATGAATAGTATAATTATACCATTTACACTTTACAACACGTCACATTTACTACAAAATCCAAAGGCTCCACTATGCTCTTCGCATGGTGAAGCCCTCTATATCATTCTTCTTTTCTTACTTCCTAAGATTGAGTACCGTTCCTACTGCCGGCTCTTCATCTGGTGTCAAACGGTTAAAGCGTTGTAATTTCTTCAACTTCACACCATACTTATGCGCAACAGACCACAACGTATCTCCCTTTCGCATAGTATGTGTCGGACAATCAGGGTGCGCCCTATTACGCTTATTGCGTATATACAGATACTTCATCTGTTTGATGTCTGCTCCCGGCTTTAGGTCGTTGTACTTATATATCTCTGATACCATAAGGTGAAATTCTACTGCTATAGCCTCAAACGTATCGCCATCTACCACCTCTATATATCGCACCCCGTTGTTATAACGAACCTCATGCTCATGCAACGGATTAATAGTAAACGATATATCATTGCGCACTTTGATTTTCTTCTTCGCTCCAGATGTAGATGTTGACGCTGTTGCTCCTGATGTGGAAGCCGACTCCCCTTTTATAGCTGGACGATTCATCTTCACTGGTTTGGTCGCCGCTGACGAACCACCCCTATCATATTCATACAGACACTCCTGCTCTATAATAGCTATAAGCCTATCAGCATAACTGGGATCTGTCGCATATCCCGCTTTCTTCAAACCTTTTGCCCAACCTACATAATCTGTACGTTCTAATTCAAATAGTGAAGCATAACGACTCTTACCTGTCAAAAAGAGACTATGGTCTGCAAACGATTGGGCTGCCGATTCATATTTGCGAAAACACTCCTGCTTCTTATCATCATCATGATACGCCTTCTCTCCCGTCCAGTCACTATGACATTTTATACCAAAGTGATTGTTAGCACCAATGGCCAACTCACTATTTCCACAATCTGACTCCAAGATACCCTGAGCTAAGGTAATACTCGCCGGTATACCTGTCTTATTCATCTCATCTACTGCCCACTGTGAATATTTAGCTATATACTGACGTCTATTCATGCGCTGTGCCTCTGCTCCAATAGACACAACACCCAACATCATCATCGCTATTACTACAATTCGCAACATACTCTATTCTTTAAATTGCTTAATCCTCGCAAATATAATCAGATTACACCAATTGACAAAACCAACACTTTTTTCTCACGCACTTGCCACGCTTTTATCCTCCTTTAGACGATACAATAAAATGACGATATCATGTAGTTACATTTTGTCTGTCACCAAAGCTCATCTTTTATTGCGTAACTTGTCTTAAATGACTACATTTGTCGTGCGTTTACGGACGCACTACAAAACCTTAACGTTAAGACTACATACATGAAGAAAATATGGATAACAGGTGCTTCATCGGGTATAGGTGAGGCTTTAGCTTATGAGTATTCGCAGGCAGGATGGCATGTTATATTGTCATCGCGTCGTAGAGAAGCTCTCGAGTCTGTTGCAAAACGTTGTGCAAATCCTCAAGAGACAACAATAATACTTATTGATTTGGTAGACCCTCAGTCTATAGACAGAGCCGCTGATGAGGTGTTGACTAAGTTTGGTACTGTCGATATTCTTGTCAATAATGGCGGTATTAGTCAACGCTCGTTGGTTGAGGAGACTCCTTTAGACATCGATCACACTATTATGCAGATCGACTACTTCAGTGGTGTGCAATTGACAAAGAGAGTATTGCCGGCTATGCTCAAAGCAGGTAGCGGACATTTTATAGCTATAAGCAGTATTGTTGGCGTCTTTGGTTTCCCACAGCGTTCGGCTTATTCGGCTGCCAAGCATGCACTTCATGGCTTTTATGAGACTCTTTGGGCGGAGACACACGAGAGAGGCATCAATACAACGATAGTGTGTCCGGGACGTATCCTTACCAATGTATCGCTCCATGCGCTCACCAAAGACGGCACAGAACATGGCGTTATGGATCACGGGCAGAAGAACGGTATCTCGGCAGAGACTTGCGCCAAGAAGATAAAACGTGCTGTAAATAAGAAGAAAAAGGAGATATATGTATGTAAAGTCGACGGGCTGATGTGTTACTTCCATCGTTATGCTCGTTGGATATACTACAAGCTCGTTAGCAAGGTACAACCTAATTAATTGTGTAAATAATAGAAATAAGATATGAGTAAAGAGGTAATATTTAGCGGAATTCAACAGGTGGGCATAGGTGTTCGCAATGTTGATGAGGCATGGAAATGGTACAAAGAGTATTTCGGTGTCGATGTACTTGTCTTTGACGAATGGGCTGATGCTGAGTTTATGCTCCCGTATACGGAGAACAAACCGCGTCCGCGTCATGCCAACTTGGTACTTAACCTTCAAGGTGGCGGAGGTTTCGAAATATGGCAACATACCGGTTTCGAGTCGCGAGAACCTATCTTCAACGTTCGTCCCGGCGACTTGGGTATCTACTCATGTAAGATAAAGTGCAAAGACGCAAAGGGTTACTACGACCTTCTAAAGACAAAGGAACAGAAGGTGTCATCGCAGATATATACCGATGCTACAGGACGTCCGTTCTTCTATCTCACCGACCCTTATGGCAATATCTTCCAGATTGTTCAACCTCTACCGGAACAAGCAGGCTGGATGTTTAATGAGAACAAGCCAACAGGCGGTGTGTATGGTGCTGTCGTAGGTACGGATAAGATGGACGAGACGATAGCTTTCTATCGTGATATGCTTGGATATAATGTTGTCTTAGCTGATACGACAGATATCTTTGCAGATTTTGAAGAGCTGGGTACTCCGGGTGTTAAGTTTCGTCGTGTCATCTTAGGTCATGACAAGTCAGCACGCAAGGGTCCGTTCTCTCGTATACTCGGTCCTTCAGAGATAGAACTTATACAAGCCCTCGACCGCGACACTCCACCTCGTAAGATATTCGAAGGTCGCATGTGGGGTGAACTTGGCTTCATTCAGATATGCTATGATATGCGTAATATGGACAATTGGCGTGAGATATGTAATGAGAAAGGTTGTCCGTTCACTGTCGATAGCATGGCTTATAAGGCTGACTTTGACATGGGCGAAGCCGGAGGTGACTTTGCATATAACGAAGACCCTGCAGGTTCTCTAATCGAGTATGTGCAAACAAACAAAGTGACCATAATGAAGAAGTTAGGTTTGGCTCTCAACTTGAGAAAGTTCAATCCGAACAAGCCTCTTCCTACGTGGATGGCATGGTGCTTGCGCTTCTTGAAGAAGTAAAAAGTAATATTTCGTAATATCATGGGCGATAAGAAATGGTCTTGTCGCTCTTTTTTTGTGTGGAAATAAATAGTCCGAGACGCGTCGAAAAACTGCCGCGTCTCGGGCCGTTTATTTTTCCTTATATTGCTATCTTACAATTACTTTATGCTTGTTTGCAATATATATACCCTTTGGCAATGCTATGATGTTTCTACCCTCGCTGTATTTGTATACTCCTACCAACGAGCCACTTAGGCTATATAGTTCTATCTCTCCGTCGTTGAGCGCTTCGACAATGAATGCGTTTTGTATTCCGAATACTACTACGTCATTTGTCTCACAAGGTACACGTATGTCGCCTATGGCATTTTCGATTTCGAGGCCGTCGATGATAGAGTAATATGCCGGCTTGGCTGTGTAGTCGGAGTTGAACAGAAGCGGTTTCCTGTCTCCTCTCCAACTCATGCCGTCATGCAGGCCCCATACCGAGACAGAACTTAGGTGTGATGAGTGTTTGATGTACAAGTCAAAGAGGTCGCTATATATTTTTGCTTGTGTTGCGTCTGATGCACCTGACTCTATAGTAATGTCAAGCTCAGTGACTTGAATGTCGCAACCTATCGAAGCGAACTTGTCCAATGTCTCGCTGTATAGCTGTACCGAAGGGTAGTTTGTAGCCAAATGCGACTGCATGCCAACACCGTCACATGTCTTGTTGTTGTATAGTTTCTTGACAAGGTTGTATATATTGGTACGTTTTGGTTCAATGTACTCGTTGTAGTCGTTGTAGTAGAGTTTGCATGTGGCGGGAGCGTATTTTCGAGCAAATTCAAAAGCTTTCTCTATGAAAAGGTCGTTGCCGTATATCAGTGTCCAATATGATTGGCCTTTAGAAGCATCTTTACCGGCAGTGCGCAATCCGTTAGAGCCATCTGCAAAGGCTTCATTTACTACGTCGTAAGCATAGATGTTTACTTTAGGAAACTCTTTAGCGAGGAGTTCGAATACAGCCTTTATGTATTGTTCCATGCGTGTTGTCATTGTCTCTTTGCTTACAACATCGTTCTTGGTGTCAAATCCTTCGTGGAAGAACCACGCCGGTGTTTGGCTGTGCCATACCAAGCAATGTCCGCGTAACGGTACGTTGTTGTCGGAGCAATATTGAAGTATCTGTCGTGCGCCGTAAGACAACTGCACTACGGGTTCACCTTTCTCTTTACTGAGGCTCTGACTGAGCATTGCGTCAGGCTTCATCTCGTTTTCGGCTGTTAAGCTATTGAAGTGTTTCTCTATGTGAGACTTACCTGATGCGGAACTGATGACAGATGTTGAGACAGCTGTGCCAAAGCGGAAGTATGGTTTGTAGAGGTTGCAAAGTGATTCTACTTCAGGTAGCTCTTCTCCGATACAAACAAAGTCATCTATGAAGAAGTCCATGTGGTCTATATCCGTCTCCTCTGTAGTGTATTTGCTTTGCACATAGATAGATATATTGCCGGCACCTGATGGGAATGTTATTTCTCCATTTACCTCTGTCCATTTACCTCTTGTGACATCTGCCGATGCCATGGTGACGTACCGAGTGCCGTTGTCATCGTATTGTGCACATAGTTCGAAGGTGTGAGTCTCGTAGCGTGTGTCAGTAAATGTAAATGCGCAAGATACTTTGTATGTCTTTCCTGAGACAATATCACCGGAAGCAAACGAAGCTCCGTTCCATACTTGAGAGCGGTTAGTTATCTTCAGAGACGATGAGCCGCTATTGGCAGTCTCTGTTGATATGGCAACCTTCGCATCGCCTCTGTTGACCCAGCCGGAGACACCTAATTCGAAATCGATATTATGAAGTTCTTTGACCTCTTGAGCCTCGATGTTTGTCATGAGGAGCGTTGCCCCTAAGAGAAGTAATGTTCTTTTCATACGATTGATATATTTTGATTGCAAAGATAAATTTTCTTTAATGGTAACACTTTCTGTCGAGTTGCCAAATTTGTCGTCGGTGTTACATTTCGCATTTATTGTGTGTTGTAAAACAAGATATCAGCGAGATTATGGATAAAACAACATGAGCCGAAGGGATAGAATCCGTCCGACTCACGCTGTATGATGTATAGTAGAGAGTTATGCTAAATGCCGAAACCGATAGTCAGCGGGTAGCACTTAGGTGCAAAGTTGGTGTCAAGTAATGGTGTTAACGACTGACGCATGTATATGGTAAAGTTCTTATACCCGATATTGACCTCTGCGTTAACTGCCAATGGTCTCATATTTAGGTCTCTTGAGACGGTCTTTCTTTTCTTGCCGTACTCCTTATATCGTGAGCGTTCGTGAAATCTGTAATCCAACGAGCCACCTATGCTTATATGGAAGTTGCTTTTCTGCATTCTCAAGAGCAATGGCACTCTTATCAGAGTGTAGCTAAGGAAGCTCTTCTTGATGTTGGTGGCAGGATTAAGTTTCATGACAGTGTAGTCGTTTTCGTTGGTCATTATGTAGTCTGCTTTGAAATGGTGTCTGACATGTGCTAACTGTATAGTCGAATGTACACCTATAGAGCTCGTTCTATGCATCAGAAAGGCGATAGAAGCAACAGACAATCCTATTTCAAACGACTTGCCATAGCGTGAGTGCATCTCTGCGTGGTTGTTAAAGTCAAACAACTCCGGTACGGCCATGGCTCTGCCGAAGTATAAGTGTGACAGATTGGCGCAGAATTGAATCTCGCTGTGTCTTACCGACTTGCTATGAAACAAAGAGAGCGTCAACGGCGAAGTAACATAAATGCGTTCTGTCTCTTGTCCATTGACGTAGGTGTGTTCCGAGATTTTGTTGAGCGTTGTGCCGTTCGATTCAACGACAGAGACATTCACTCTGTCGTTGGCTATTCCTATGTTGATGGTTTTGTTATCGACAACGAAAGTAGTATCCGAATTAGCCAGTGTTGTCATTGTGAAGCAAAAGAGGAACATTGCCAAAGCTAATGTTGTTCTCAAACAGTTAGTTTTCTTCATGGTATTAGTTTATATTGTTGTATTATTTGTTGTAGCATATTTGCAAAATGTCATCGATAGTGCAATTGCTCTCAGTGTAGATTATTGCACCTGATTCGTCAGAGGTAAATGCATAGACGATAAAGCGGCTTCGTCCTTTTTTCGTTGGAGCCATCATGTAACATCCACTTTGCACCTTTCCTTCGTGTATTATCTCACGTATCTTTTTTGCCTTCGGACGGTCTTTTAGTAGTATTGAGGTTATCTCCTTGCCGTTCTTGGTGTATGATATTGATTTGAAGACGTCCATGTGATAACCTCTGATATCTGCGTCGTTTATCTCAACCATGGTACAGCCATCTGAATATCCATAAGTAGTGAATATCTCTTCTACGTGGAGTTTCTCTTGTGCATAAGATAGTGTACACATAAAGAGAATAATGGTTGTGGAGAGGAACTGTCTGATAGTATTTTGTGCCATATCGTTATTGATGTTGGTTGATGATTTCCAATGCGGAGAAGGCTTTATCATTGTCATTTGCCAATAGAGCCAATACCTTGTCGACTTCTTTGTTGATGTCGTCGGAGTTTGTCACTTTGATGCCATTTGTCACCATGTATTGTTTCTCGTTGTTTTGCGTCTCGGAGTGAGCGTTCCAGATAAATAACGATACCAACAATGCCACGACAGCGGCGACAGAAGCGACTAACGACATATATGTCTTCATTGTCGACTTTCGTCGAGGTGCTTTCTCGGCAGTCGTTGTTGCGTTGTGCACAATCATCTGACGTTCATGAGTCTCGTAGCAAAACAGTGCACGGAAGACTGTCCACTCTTCAGGCAGTGGGTCAGTTGTCTGAGAGAAATACGAGCGTAGTTGTTCCTCTTCGGCGTTGGTAGTATCACCGTTGATATATCTCTCAAGTAGTTCTTTAATCTCGTCTTGCTTCATACTCTATTTGTTTGTATCCTAAAAAACTCTTCGCGTATTCTTTTGCGTGCTCTTGATATATTCTGTCGCAGGCTTTCGGCACTGCAACCAAGAATCATTTGCATCTCTTCGTAGTCGTAGCCATCTATCTCTTTCATCTTGAAGGCTCTTGCTTGCAGAGGTGGCAGAGAGTCGATGATAGATGATATTATCTTTATTTTGTCGTTCTCTTCTGCGACGTTCTCTGTAGCGTTGTCTCTTATATCTGGCACTGAGACTTCGTGTCGCTTGTGTCTCCAATTGTCGATATGTATGTTGCGTATCATAGTGAAGGCAAGAGCTTTGCAATTGGGGTGTTGCTTTAGCTTGTCGCGCATTGTCCACATTTTGAGCAACACTTCTTGCACGTAATCTTCACTTATGTCCTTGTCTCCCGATAGTTTAAGAGCTGTCACCAATAGTTCTTGGCGTAGTGATACTATATATTGGTTAAACTCTGTTATTTCCATCTCTCTTTTTTTAGAACAACGGACAAGGTCTTCGATTGTGACATCTTATGATATGATTTTTGCAAGAAAAATAATTGGCAACCGTAATACATTGTGAGAGTAGCCAATGTAGTTACGATTGCCAATAGACTATATTGTAGGTAATAATAGCTATGTTTCGCGCTTTGTTATTTACCTACGGACAATGCTTTCTTTAGGAGCTTCTTTGACGCTTCGGCAGGAAGGTCTGTTGGGATAAGATTCCAACGAACTGTCCACGAGAGTTTCTCGCCCGGTTGCAAAGAAGTGTATGCACCCTGTTCTTCTATCTCCACGAAAGTCTTTCCTGGGTTGGCATATATCTGTATCTCAGCCTCAGCCGGAGCCGGTTCTTCTGGTTTCAGGTCTTGGAATCTCTTGACGAAGAGCAAACCTTTGTCGCAGAAAGCGAGCCAACCTTTGCCGTCGGCATTTATTTTGCGGTGCGACTGAGCAGCGTCTAATGTATACCATAAAGCTTTGAACTTGCTTTCGAATGGCAGTCCGTCCATCTTGTTTGCAGGAGTTGCCTCTTTAGCATCGAAGAAGAGTATGCCACCGTTTGGAACACGTGTTATCTCCCAAGGAGCTACTTTGCGAGCCTCGCCTGACTCGTTGATGATAGTATAGGTGATAATGATAGTTTCGCTTTTGGCGTCAGCGGTAAACTCTTTGCACACTCTGTAGCCGAAGCGCGGAGACTTGTCGCCCGTAAGAGTCAATGTCGTGCCGTTCACTTCAGTTTTGAATGACTTTGTGTCATACTCTGGTACAGGTGGCCAATTCCATTCCGACTGAGGACTTGTCCAAAACGTACTGCCAAAGGAGTTGGGCATTCTTGTTTGAGATATAATTTCTGTGTCGTTGTATTTGTACGACACTATTTTACCGCCTTTTGAAGCGTCGATGGTCATTGTGGTTTTGCCTACACTGAGTGTGTATTTCCCATTTTCGCTACTGTTTATCGTTTGGGCAGAGAGTGAGAGTTGTCCACATGATATTGCTGCGAGCAGAATAACAACTAATCTTTTCATGTCTTTGTAAAGTTGGTTTGTGTTTATATTAAAGTATATAGTTTATATTCTTGTTTGTCTGTGACATCAAGACTTACAAATATATGAAGTTTTTTATTAACGCATATTGTTTGGTTTATAAAAGTGCAACATCAAACGGACGACCTCTTGGTTCACATACCGTGTGCACCGGTATAACGATTGTCGGTATGTAGAATAACTCTTTTGAGTGATTGGGTCGCTTAGTCGTTGTACAAGTACGCATGAAACAGATACGGCTGTCAGATTCTTTTTTGTCTGACAGCCGTATCGTCGCGTATACTATTGTATTTTTACTTTGTCTGAACAACCAAATACTTTGATACTTTCCAGAATGACTCTTTATTTTTTATCTTGAGTATCATCGAACCTGCAGCATCAGGCTCAATTACATATGAATTGTCGTCGTGATTAGTGAGAACTTTAACCTCTTTTGTCGTGTTCAATGCTATCTCTTCAACTTCTGTAGTGTTTACACGAGTAAACTTAGAGTTGTCGACATCACCCGAAAGAATCTTCTTCTTGAAGAGACCACCTTTCTCTATTATTCCGCTGTTAAGAAGGTCGGTCTTCTCAGCTATGATATAGAAGCCTGTTTGGAGGTTGTCGGTAGCCTCTTGAAGTTTGCTGTCGGTATCAGCCTTTGCTGTAGCGAGAGAGTCAACTGATGAAGACAAACGAATGACAGCATTATTGAGGTAGCCAATCTCTATGTCTTTCTCTTCGAGAGTAGCAGTGAGGTTTGCTATCTGTTCGTTTTGCTGTTTGATTTGGCTTTCGAGTACAGAGATGATAGATTCGTACTCTTTCGCCTTCTTTCCTTGTTTCTTAAGTTGAGATTGTAGCTTTGTAACCTTCTCTTTGTTTTGAACCAAGAGTTGGTATATAGCCTCAAGGTCAGCTTTCATCTGGTCTTTCTGAGTTGCGTCGCCATTGGCAAGATTGTTGATGATGCCCTCTTTCTCTTTGATAGTGTTGAGGTTGTTTTGAATGTCTGCCATGGTAGATGAGAGGAGTTCCATTGTTTGATCTTTCTCCTTGTTGATAACAGCCAATGAGTCGATAGTCGACTGCATCGCTTCT
Organism: uncultured Bacteroidales bacterium; assembly: GCA_937892255.1. Taxonomy (GTDB): domain Bacteria; phylum Bacteroidota; class Bacteroidia; order Bacteroidales; family Marinilabiliaceae; genus W3P20-009. Next base: position 30,030 of record CALAUL010000001.1, read on the forward strand.
TGTTTTGCCTTGTATCCGCAGCTTGTCATCATTGCAACTGCAGATAGCATAATGAGTAACTTCTTCATGAATTTTCGTTTTATTTGTTTGTGAGTTTAATTTTCTTCTTCTTTATCGTATTTGTTCTTTTTGACTTTCTTTTTCTCTGCACCGTCAACTATCAGAACTATTTCACCTTTGGCGGGTATCTCGGTAAAGTGAGCAATGAGTTCTTCCAATGTTCCTCGTTTGTGCTCTTCGTATATCTTGCTTATTTCGCGAGATACGCATGCTTTGCGTTCTTTGCCAAATACTTCTGCCAACTGTTCCAAAGTCTTTGTCAGGCGAAATGGCGACTCGTAGAATATCATTGTACGCTGTTCTTCGGCAAGACTCTGTATAGCCGTTTGTCGTCCTTTCTTATGGGGTAAAAACCCCTCAAAACAGAATTTGTCGTTTGGCAATCCGCTGCTTACCAAGGCCGGAACAAAGGCTGTCGCTCCGGGCAGACATTGTACTTCTACGCCTTCGTCGATACACTTGCGAACTATCAGATAGCCCGGGTCGGATATGGCCGGTGTGCCGGCGTCAGACACCAATGCCACCTCCTCTCCTGCAGCAATGCGTCGAACGATATTGTCGACAACATTGTGCTCGTTGAACTTATGGTAGCTCACAAGCTTTGTCTCTATGCCAAAGTGCTTAAAGAGATTGCTCGTAGTGCGGGTATCCTCTGCTAATACGAATGAAGCCTCGCGCAATACTCTTAAAGCTCTTGCCGTGATGTCTTCAAGGTTGCCTACCGGTGTTGGTACTATTGTTAGTTTGCTCATCTGTGATTTTGCTTATAAGAAACGACGGTGTATTGTCTTCAAGAAGTTCTCTACCGTAGTGTCAGTTTCGTCCCAATTAAATGATGATTTGAGGAACGAGTAAGCCTCTTCGTATGATGTCAGGCTATTGATAGCCTCCAAGGTGCTGTTCATTGTTTCGTTGTTGTTGCCGAAGAGTTCACGTTGATAGAGAAATCTGTCGGCTATAGATATGGCTTTGCGTATGTCATCAACGGGAAGACCAAAGTTTGTTATATCCGAGACTGAAGGCGAGCTCTTACGAGGTTGAGACTCTGCCTTTTTGGGGGACTGTACAACTTGCTTCGGTTGTTCTGCGGTTGTGGCTTGTGGAGCAACAGATGTGCTCTCTATTGTTGGCTTTGATGGCTCTACGTCCGGAGTTACCGCTGTTGTTGGTTCCTCTTTAGTGTCGAAACAGTTATTGTCTTCATTGCAGAAGTCGAGGTCTGTGTTAAGTCCTTCTTCTGTCACATTGACCTGTGGTGTTTTTGCGACTTTCGGTTGTTGGGTCTCGATAGGAGTATCTATCTGAGAAGTGGCGTTTGTCTGTTCTTTCCAGAAGCCCAACAACATAATCTCTTTGCCGAGAGCTGCATGTTTTGATGAGAGCAATTCCAAGAATGCAGATGGTATTTTATCAGCGTCTTTAAAGGTCTCAAGCAATGTTTTTATTTCGTTGAGGTCGTGCTCTATGATGTCTATGATCGCTTCTTTTTTCATGCGATGTTATTTTTCTGTCTTGTACTCCTTTACCAAAGCTTCTATATCGGCGAAGATGTTTTTTCCGCCTACATCTTTCGATGTTATTTTTCCTTCACTATCTATCAAGTAACAACAAGGAATTGCTTGTACACAATATAGGTCAGCCACGGTGCCTTCTTTGTCGTTTAGAAGTATGCCTGGAAGTTTATCTTCCTCAACGGCTTTCTTCCATTCTGCTTCGTCTTTGTCGAGTGACACACTTACGATTTCCAATACCGACTCTGAGAATTTATTGTAGGCTTCTACAAGTGTTTGGTTGTTTTGTCTGCAAGGTTTACACCATGATGCCCAGAAGTCTAAAAGTATCACTTTGCCTCTTGTGTCGCTAAGTTTTACTGTTTTTCCGTTTATGTCTGTCAATGTAAAGTCCGGTGCTTCGCAGCCTATTTCGACTTTCTTCATTGCTTCGTACATTGTTCGTTGGTTTTCTATCAGTTTACGGAGTGTTATTGCGTACACATGAGTGGGTTGAGCCTCCAATATCTTGGCAGATATGGTGTCTGCTTCTTCAAAATCAAAGCATGTTATGAAGTTTGTCATGATGAAAGTGCCAAGCGGAGACGACATGTTCTCGTTTACAAACTTTTTGATGTATGCAATTTGTTCTTCTATTATGCTGTTTCTCTCTTCTTCTATGACACTTCGACGCTCTTCGTCATTGCCTATTATTTCCAATTGCTTGGTTAATCTTTCTAAAGCCTCTTGTTGCGGTATGTTTTTGAAGAAGTCTGTCATCTTGTTGGTGAGTGGAGAACCGCTTATGGTCATTTCATCGGGTCTGTTGGCGTCGCCTGTTATGTGTACAGAGCCATTGCCGTTGAAGATTTGACTTACTATTTGGTTCTCGGTGCGCACAAATAGGCACATTTCTTGGTCTAGAGATTGTCCTGTGAAGCTGAAGCCGTCGTCTGTTATCATTGACGAGCCGATGTTTTCCCATTCGAAGCCTTCGCCCATAACTGATAGGTAAACTATGGAGTCGCCAATATTGTCAACTTTTCCGGTGACGGTCAATTGTGATTTGTTACAACTGACTATGCTTGCTACGCAACAAGCTATTGCTATATGTTTATAATATTTTTTCATGATTTTATTTGTTGTTTACTTCTGTTGGTCATTTCCTGCATTTGATATGGTGCCTTGTATACGCAACAGAATATTAGATTGTTTTGGGTCGTTAGATATGATTGTTATGGTTTTGTTTTGACGTCCGTTTTTTCCTCTTGGGTCAAAAGCTACATGTATTTTTGTAGATTCTCCTTTTGCCAATATGGTTTTTTCTGGAGTTACTGCTGTGCAACCGCATGAGGCTTTTACTTTACGTATTATAAGGTTGTTTTTGCCTTTGTTTGTTATGATGTAGTCGTGTTCTACCTTTTGTGCAGGAGTGATGACTCCAAAGTCAAACACCTTGTCGTCTATTTCCATAATAGGAGCGTCTGCAAGTTCTTTTTCTGATAGTTTGGTGAAATCTTCTGCTATCGTTGCGCTTATAGTCAGGCGGTTGTTGTATTTGCGTTCGCCGTTGAATATCACGTATATCTGATCTGTCACAAAGCCCCAATCACTTTTCTTCGTAGCATCGTAGCGTGCTTGTATTACGCCTTTTTCGCCCGGTTTAAGTGTTGCCGGGATAGATGCTATTACGATATGTTGAGGTACGTTGATAAACTCTGGTGTGACATCTGTTTCGGAGTTGTTTATTGTCTCTATCTCTGCGACTTTTGTCTCAGAAGGTGATATTTTTGTAAATGGGATATGACTGTCTTTCAGACGCATGTTGCCCATCACGATACGATATTCGTCTTCTAATGTCTTCGGTTTTTGCAATACGTTACCCAATATGCGCAACTGCTTAACCGGAGATTCTGCGTTTGACTGTATGGTTATAGTCTTGTTGAATTGTCCCGGGCGGTTAGCGGGGTTGAATGTTACTTTTATCGTCCCTTCTTTGTCCGGCAGTATAGGTGTGCGTGACCATTCCGGTGTTGTACAACCGCAAGAGGCTTGTACGTTATGTAGTACGAGAGGTGTCTTGCCTGTATTTTTGTATTTGAAGGTGTATGTTACTGTGCCGTTTGCTTCTTGTATTTCGCCAAAATCGTGTGATTCTTTTTCGAATGTTAAGATAGGCTTTTGTGCAAATGTCGCTATCGCTATGAGCGAGAGCATAAATGTTAACGCTAACTTTTTCATGACGTATTTTGTTTTGTTTCTTATTCTTGTTAATAGATACAAAAGTAGTAATTCGTTGTTTTTTATACAAGTGTGGTTTGCTTTTTTTGCTTTTAGTGGTTGTTTTTGTTTTGTTCAACTTTCTTCTGTGTAGTATATTCTTTTTACACGTCGTCCTATTCCAGTCAGAACTTCGTACGGTATTGTGCCAATCTTGTTTGACAGTTCCCATACCGGGTTGTTGTCGCCAAATATCACTACGGTGTCGCCTTCGTGTACGTTGTCAATGTCTGTCACGTCTATCATGCAGATGTCCATGCAAACGTTGCCGGCAATAGGTGCTGTTTTACCATTTACAATAACCGTGCCAACGCCATTGCTTAGTCGTCTGTCGAGTCCGTCTGCATATCCTATGGGGACCACGGCAATGCGCGATGGTCTGTTTACTTGAGTGCGGCGACTATAGCCTACTGTTGTTCCTGTCGGCACTTCTCGTATCTGCGAAATATATGATTTCAGCGTGGCAACGTTTTTAAGTTTGCTGTTGTCAATGGCAGATATGCCGTAAAGGCCTATGCCCAATCTTACCATTTCATATTGATGTTGTGTAAATCGTTCTATGCCTGCACTATTAAGTATATGTCTTGCGACTTTGTAACCTAACTCTTTTTGCAACTCTTCTGCAGCTTTGTCAAAAAGTGCTATCTGTTCGTTGGTGAAGTCGTCATGACATGCTTCGTCACTTCCCACAAGGTGAGAGAAGACGGATATAACTCTCAAGTTGCGACATTCTTTTACTTTTTGGGCTATTTGGATTGCTTCGTGAGGTTCAAAGCCCGAACGTGTCATTCCGGTGTTTATCTTGATGTGTATGCCGGCGTTGTCGATGCCCAATTTGGTTGCCGCTTGTGAGTATTTTTTTACGGACTCAAAAGTGTATATCTCAGGTTCCATGTCGTAGTTGAGCATGAGGTCGTAGGCATGTTCTTCTGGGTTCATGACGGCTATGGGCAGTGTTATTCCGGCGGTACGAAGGTCGTAGCCTTCATCGGCGAATGCCACACCGAGGTAATCAACGCCTTGTGCCTGCATGAGCTTGGCTATTTCGAACGACCCTGTGCCGTAAGAATAGGCCTTAACCATGGCAAGTAGTTTTGTCTCCGGCTGCAAATGACTGCGGAAATAGCCGATGTTATGAGCCAATGCTCCGAGGTTTATCTCCATCACTGTACGATGACGTTTCTGTTCCAGCATTTCAGCTATGCGTTCAAAGCCGAAGTTGCGCGAGCCTTTCAGAAGTATTGCCTCGTTGCAGAAGTCTGCTGTTGACATGGAGTTCAAAAAGTCGTCGGTAGTAGCAAAGAATGTACGTTGTGTTTTTTTGCTGAGTGCCTCAGATATGTTGTCTCCTATGCCAATAAGTCTTGTCACTTGTTTCTCTTCGAGCAGTTGTTCGACGCGCTTGTAGAGCGTCGGCATGTCCAAACCTGTCTGTTGCAAGTCGGAGAGTATGAGTGTGCGTGACAGTCCTTGTCTGTTTCCCAAGGTATGTAGTGTGTCGAGGGCTATTTCGAGTGATGTGAGGTCGGCACTATATGCGTCATCTATTATGGTGCAGTTGTTGTGTCCCTCTTTTTGTTCCATGCGCATGCCAATGTTGCGGAGTTCGGTTTGACGTTGTTTAAGTATGTCTTCATTGATACCTAATGTCCTTGCATACGATAGCGCGTGCATGGTATTTTCTGCTTTGATGATATCCGAGAGACAAGCCTCCTCGGGGTATTCCCAAGCCATAAGTTCTTTGTCCGGATAGAGCTTATGGAGAGTCTTGTCGACAAGGGCGTGATGTTTGCAGTAGAAGACACGTTTGGCATTGCGACATATCCTTAGTTTCTCACATAGCTTTTCATCTATGGAGTCGAAGTTCTCCTGATGAGCCTCTCCAATGTTTGTCACTATTACATCATCGGGCTCTATTATCTCTTCCAGACGACCCATCTCCCCTCTTTCAGATATGCCGGCTTCTATAATGCTCAGTTCGGTCTCTTCTTCTATGTTCCATAGTGACAGAGCAACGCCTACTTGGCTATTGTAGCTACGTGGCGAGCGAACGGTCTTCATGTCATCTCCGATAAGAGTGTTGAGCCACTCTTTGACTATCGTTTTTCCGTTGCTGCCTACTATTGCTACCACGCGACATTTCGATTGTTTGCGTTTGGCATGCGCTATATCTTGCAGAGCTTTCAGAGTGTCGTCGACTAAAACGAATGTAGCATCAAGATAGAGTGTTGTGTCAAAGTCTTTTGGACAGACGAAAGCACGGATACCTCGAGAGTAGAGGTCGTCGATATATCTTGTTGCGTCGTGACGCAGACCGCGCAAAGCTACGAAGAGTGTGGTCTCTGCGACGAAGAGCTTCCGGCTGTCAGTTAGCAACTTCTCTATTTTGATGTCTGTCGGACGAATCAACTCTCCTCGACATGCTTTGGCTATTTCGTAAATTGTAATCATGACTTGTTCTTTTGTTGGATAGCATCCCTATAGCATTTGCGACACAACGGCTCATATCTATCTGTTTCGCCGAGTATTATTGTGTCTTCTTCTGCTGATGTGCGGTGTGAGAATTGTGCCAAACTGCCACATCTGACACAGATGGCATGAACCTTTGTGACATATTCGGCTCGTGCTAACAATTGTGGCATGGGACCAAACGGTTTGCCTTTGTAATCCATGTCTAATCCGGCAACAATTACACGAACGCCCGACTCGGCAAGTTGCTCGCAGGTCTCAATTATCTCGTCGGTAAAGAACTGTGCTTCATCAATGCCTACTACGTCAACATCGCTGGCGAGGATAAGCATCTGTTGTGCATTGTCAATCACTGCCGATTGTATTGCGTTGGCGTCGTGCGAAACGACTTTATCGTCGCTATATCGCGTGTCGACGGCAGGTTTGAATATCTCTACTTTCTGTTTGGCAAATTGAGCACGTCGCATTCTGCGCAAGAGCTCTTCCGTCTTGCCCGAAAACATCGAACCTGTTATGACTTCTATCCAACCCTTTCTCTTCTCTCTGTTTGCTGTAATCTCTAAAAACATTGTTCCGTCATTTGTGTGTACGTGTGGCAAATGTAATCATTATTTCCGATAATCGTCAAAACAATATATCGTCTTTCTCTCTCTATGATTTTTGTGGTTTATAGGTGCGTGGTTTCGTGCTTGTTGTGGTACTGTATCCGGCGTCTGTCTACGCTCATCTTTCGACTTTTTTGCAAAAAGACGAGAGATAAAGTTTTCTATACGTCTTTTACAGGTTGTCCACATGGTCGCTACAAGGAGGAGAAAAGCACGACGTGACGTTCCTTTTGTGTTAAAACTTTGCTAAAAGACTATGTTAATAGGTGCGTTTTTTCCTCATTATTTTATCTTTGCAGAAAAAAAACATAGATATGACACTTATTAAATCTATTTCAGGTATCAGAGGAACAATAGGAGGAACACCCGGAGAGGGATTGTCTCCATTGGATATAGTTCGTTTCACATCAGCATATGCAGTATGGGTCAAGAAGTCTGTGGCACGTCCAAAAGTTGTAGTGGGTCGTGACGCACGTATCTCGGGCGAGATGGTGCAGAATGTTGTCATAGGCGCCCTTATGGGTATGGGTTGCGACGTTGTGAATATCGGATTGGCAACAACGCCTACTACAGAGGTCGCAGTAGTAGCAGAAAGAGCTGACGGCGGTATTATACTTACAGCAAGTCACAATCCCAAACAGTGGAACGCACTCAAACTCCTCAACAACAAGGGCGAATTTCTTTCGGCGGCTGATGGTGCTGAGATATTGGCTACGGCTTCGGCTGATGCTTTTGACTATGCCGACGTCGACAGTCTGGGTGTAATGCGCATTAAAGATTATACCGACTATCACATCAATACTGTCATAGCACTCAAACTTGTTGATGTTGACGCCATCGCTGCTGCAAACTTTACTGTGGCTATTGACTGTGTCAACTCTGTAGGAGGCATCGTCTTGCCTAAGTTGCTGAACAAACTTGGTGTAAAGAACATCGTAAAACTTAACTGTGAACCAACAGGACGTTTTGCACACAACCCCGAGCCTCTACCGGAAAATCTAACAGGTATTTCAGAGGTTATGACGACAGCAAAAGCAGATGTCGGCTTTGTCGTTGACCCGGACGTAGACCGCTTGGCCATTATCAACGAAGACGGCACAATGTTTGGTGAAGAGTACACCATCGTATCCGTAGCAGATTATGTATTGTCGCATACTCCCGGCAATACCGTGAGCAATCTCTCATCGTCGCGAGCATTGGCAGATGTCACATCTAAACATGGCGGAGTATACAAAGCTGCGGCTGTAGGCGAGGTAAACGTCGTTGAACAAATGAAACAGACAAAGGCAGTCATTGGCGGAGAAGGCAACGGAGGTGTCATTTATCCGGATAGTCATTATGGTCGTGATGCCCTTGTCGGTATAGCCCTTTTCCTTACACATTTGGCAAAGAAATGCATCAAATGTTCTGCATTGCGCGCACAGTATCCACCATACTTCATATCTAAGAATAAGATTGAATTATCGCCTGCTGTCGATGTAGACGCAATATTGGTAAAGATAAAAGAGACGTATGCCACAGAGCGAGTGACGGATATTGACGGTGTGAAGATAGACTTTGCCGAGAGTTGGGTGCATTTGCGCAAATCTAACACCGAACCAATAATTCGTATATACGCAGAGGCGCATACACAAGAGGAAGCAGATAAGCTCGCTCAAGATATAATGGACGTAGTTCGTCAGTTGCAATAGTGAACATACCACATAAGATATTACCTATACTGTTTGTCATGGTTCTGCAAAGTACCGGACAAACAGTTTTTTGTCAGAAGATATCCTATGGGATAGACGCTGTCGGAGCTATTGATATATCTCCCCGATGGATGGCCTTTGCAGAAGTGCAGGGGGCTATTGATAAGTTTGATGGATATAGTCATTGGGGTTCGGTGTCTACGGGAGCGTCATTTCAGTTGTATGATGCAATAGATGTCTTTGTCCGAGCGTCGTTGTCAAGAGCCTTGTATCATGGCAGCATCAATGACGAACGCATCATGACAATGTTGGAAGGAGTACAGATAACGACCAAATCGGGCTTTGTGCACTATCTGTATGTCGACCAACGCAGATTGAAATTCAAACCGAGTGACATGAGCGTCAACTGTTCGCATTTTGGCTATAGTGTGATGTACGACTTCTCGATACGTGATGACAAATGGAGTCTTGTGCCACAATTGGCATGCGTGGCGAACATTAAGAGTGAAGTTACGTCGTCTGACTTACTGCAACGCATTAAGTTGATGTTCGCAGCGGAGAGAAGAATAAATGACAGACTCGCAATCGGACTTAGATGGTGTAGCATGTTCGGCGGGGAGAATCAGATATATATGGGTGATTGTCATAACCTACATACTATTAGTCTGTTCGTCAATTGGGATAGTTGGCGCAGAAACAACGAAAAGGATTTGAAGAGATTCTGAAGGCCTATTGGCATATCTACGTAGAGATTGTTTATAATGAATTTAAACAGCTTCTAAATAATGATAAAGCGAGAAAAAGTTTGGAATAATAAGCAAAAAGCAGATATATTTGCAGAAACAAAGAATCATAAAAAATAAAACTATGGCTTACGTAATTAGTGATGATTGTATCGCATGCGGTACATGTATCGGAGAGTGCCCTGTAGAGGCAATACATGAGGGTGAGAAGTATTCTATTGATGCAGACGCTTGCATAGATTGTGGTACTTGTGCAGGAGTATGTCCTACTGAGGCTATCTCACAGGCTTAATCGTAACAAAAAAACGATAGACAAGGCTTGCTACATGTTGAGTGTGGCAAGCCTTTGTTTTATGTGATAATGAGCAGAGAATATTTGGCTTTATTGGGCATTGTCTAAACGCATAATCTTTATAGGTGATTTTTCGCCGTTGTAGAGGTTGCTAAGCCAGTTGATTTCTCCCGTGTCTTGAAAACCGCATTTTTCCATCACACGTCCCGAAGCCGGATTGTTTGTAAAGAAGTCGGACCATAGAGTAGTGAATCCTTTAATATTGAAACAGAAATCAATCATTGCCTCGAGAGCCTCACTGCAAAGACCATTGTTCCAATAAGGTTTGGCTATCCAATAGCCTAATTCAGCATCATTCTCTCCAATCTCTATATTGCTCTCACCGTACAGATAGTAACCCATGCAACCTACTATCTCTCCATTCTCTTTCAGTTCCAAAGCCCAAGTATGGTCGTTGGCAAAGAAAGAACGTATCACCTCAAGACTTTCTTCTATAGACTTATGAGGAGGCCAGCCTGCTCTTGGTCCCACATCGGGATCTGAGGCATATTTAAAAAGACCTTCTGCATCGGCATCGTTCCACAGACGGAAACGCAATCGTCGGGTTTCTATGATATAATGTTCGTTCATGTCAAAACGTAAAATCATCAGCAAAAGTAATAAAAGGAGAAGAAGTGAACAACAGCGGGACGACTTGTATTTTTGCAAAAAAGAGATAACTTTGTGCAAAAGTAAAGTATAACAAAAACAAGATAGTATGGGAATAATAAACAATCTGTTTGGAAATGCGACAAGCGTAGACGTTGCAAAGTTAAAAGAGGAATTCGCAATGGTGATGATTGAAGGCGAAGACATCGAATGTGCATACGAAATATTTCGTGATAAGTGGGTCTTTACCAACAAACGACTTATCATGCTCAATGTGCAAGGTCTTACAGGTTCAAAACGAGAGTACCACTCAATACCGTACAAGTCGATAAAGCATTTTGCTGTTGAGACGGGAGGAACTTTTGATGGCGATTGCGAGATGAAGATATGGCTTTCGGGGTCGAGTGATCCGTTTCAGAAAGAGTTTGGCAAAAGTGTTGATATACGAGCTATTCAGCGAGTGTTAGCAAAATATGTTTTAGAATCGCACTAATGTAAAAGTCGTTTTGCGACACAGAAAAAACTATCTCAATGTTTGCATAATAAAAAAATATATCTACCTTTGCAACGTCGATTGAGACAGTTGCTCCCTTCGTCTATCGGTTAGGACGAGAGATTCTCATTCTCTAAAGAGCGGTTCGATTCCGCTAGGGAGTACAACTTACATAAGAGGGAAATAATCATTATGAGCTCCCTTCGTCTATCGGTTAGGACGAGAGATTCTCATTCTCTAAAGAGCGGTTCGATTCCGCTAGGGAGTACTAAAGGGCTGTCTTGCAGAAGGCGGCCTTTTGTTGTAAATACGTAAAGTAATTAAAATAGAAAGATAATATGTCTGATAATAAACGAGTTAGAGTGCGTTTTGCACCAAGTCCAACGGGTGCATTGCATATAGGTGGAGTTCGTACAGCGCTCTATAACTATTTGTTTGCTCGTCGTCATGGTGGCGACTTTATATTGCGTATTGAGGATACGGATTCGCAACGTTTTGTGCCTGGTGCTGAAGAGTATATCATGGAGTCTCTTAAGTGGTGCGGTATAAAGATAGATGAAGGCGTCGTTGAGGGTGGTCCTCATGCTCCATATCGTCAGAGCGAACGCAAGGAGATATATCTCAAATATGCGCTTCAACTTGTAGAGAATGGTTCGGCTTATTATGCTTTCGATACAGCAGAGGAGCTTGATACTCTTCGTAAGGAGGCAGAGGCTAAGGGTGAGACCTTTGCATACAACTATAGCGTTCGTACTAAATTGGCCACTTCGCTTAACCTTTCGCAGGAAGAAGTCAAGGCTCGTATAGAACGTGGTGATGTTTGGGTGATACGCTTTAAGATGCCAGAGAATGAGGCTGTAGAGATGGGCGACCTTATACGTGGACATATTACTATCAATACATCGACACTCGATGATAAGGTGCTTTATAAGTCGGCTGATGCTCTGCCAACGTATCACCTTGCAAATATTGTAGATGATCACCTTATGGAGATTTCTCATGTCATACGTGGTGAGGAGTGGTTACCTTCGCTTCCATTGCATTATCTCTTGTATCGTGCTTTCGGTTGGAGTGATAGCCAACCACAATTTGCGCATCTGCCATTGCTCTTAAAGCCACAAGGACAAGGTAAACTATCAAAGCGTGATGGTGATAAATTTGGTTTCCCTGTGTTCCCTCTCTTGTGGAATGCTCCTAATGGGGAGACAGCTATGGGCTATCGTGAGGAGGGTTATTTCCCTGAGGCGTTTATCAATATGTTGGCACTTCTTGGTTGGAACCCAGGTACTGAGCAGGAGCTCTTTACTATGGAAGAACTTATTGAGGCTTTCTCACTTGAAAAGGTTAGTAAGTCAGGAGCCCGTTTCAGTCATGATAAAGCGAAATGGTTCAATGCTCAGTATATGAAGAAAGCCGACGATAAGTCTTTGGCACCCGGATTGCAGAAGATGTTATCTGAGAAGGGAATAGATACAACATTAGAACGAGCAGAGAAGGCAGTATCATTGATTAAGGAGAGAGCAACATTCCCAGCAGATTTGTTGGGCTTGACACTCTATATGTTTGAGGCTCCTACGCAGTATGATGAGAAGTCGGTAAATAAATTCTGGAAGTCGGATAATGTTAGCAAATTGGTAGAGTTGCGTGAGCAGCTTGCTAAAGAAGAGGCTATCGTTGCAAGTGAGACGGAACCACGTATACATGATTGGGTAGTGGCAAATCAGTATTCTATGGGTCAGCTTATGAATACCTTGCGTATAGCTATATTGGGCGTGAGTCAAGGTCCGAGTATCTTTGCTATAAGTGAGTTTATTGGCAAGGAAGAGGCTTTGCAACGTATCGACAAGGCGATTGAGGCTCTCGGCGCAGGAAAGTAGGAATTAAATAACTTGTAAATAATAGAAGGGGTTGACTTGAAGTTGACCCCTTTTTGTTTTATTTTCAGCGCATTACCGCCCGGTGCAACTCAAACATGCGACAATGCACTAACCTAATGCGCATCGATATATAGCTTAGTACTCGACGTTCTGCTAACTTAGTTCTCGACGCTCCGCTAACTTAGTACTCGACGTTCTACTAACCTAATTCTCGACCCGTACTAAACTACCGAAATGATAATCTTTCGTTTTGTGAAGGTGTTTTTGCCCGAGATATACTTCATCTATAAAACACTCTCATCGTCCAAGAATCTCGGCACATTTCTGTGTTTCTCGGGAGACCCTTTTGCAACAGACTCTATATCAATGTCGTTTGTCGCACCATTCACTCTCACAAGGTGAACTTTGACGTCCTTGAACTTGTTATGGTTATACCATGGCTCTCCATCTTAATACGCAGACGCACGGGGACTTCAGTGATTGTGACATCTCCTACATAGATATTGACCATCAGACTCGTAGAGCCACTCTCCGACATCTTAGAGAGCGATGTGGTGTATGGTGGCGTCAGTATAGGCGTCACGGTGATGGGCATCTGCTGAGACATTGCTGTTGTCACAGATATTATCATCATTATGAGTATGCCCAAGATACGGCGCATATTTTCTCTCTATTACGCAGTTAGTTTTGGTGTTTTCGCAAATGTAACAAAACTACGGCAATATACAACTGTACAAAGGTGTATATTGACTGCAATGTATTTACAGTGGGTCTGCAATCCCATCGCAACGCCTCTGCAAAAATCAATTTTGGTGCGCACCACATGCGCACGAATATCTCTTTACTCCATTCCTCACACTCACCAATTATCACACTCTTAATATCATTTAAACGGCATTTAAACACCGTTTAAACACATTCTCGACCTCTACTCTTACTACAATTCTACATTACGCATAACACCCAGTTGGGCGAGGCTGCGCCTATGTCCGAGCTAAAAGGAAGACTCCTGCCTTGTGCACATATTGCTCGCACAGATGATGCTGATAACGCTGATTGATAGTATTATGTAGAGTGAAGTCATTTCATTTTATTGGTGTCCAATTATTTTTTTCGTCAACTTCATATTTGTGTGGCTTCTGCACTTCCACAAAATGACCTTCATCAGAGATGTTATAGACATGATATTCAGCATATTCATGTAGATTGTTATAAGTATCTTCATCCATTCCCTCTTTACGTACCCCATTATCTTCATGTAGAATCTCCCATTGCGTTCTTTTACATATTGTTATTTCAAAATTCTTGTCGATATAACCTGACAATTCTAACCATTCAGCGTCAAATTCTTCTACATCTGCTTCAAATAACTCATTATCAGCTCGCCATATAAAAAATGGCATACGATCTATAAGTTCACCATCTTTTGTGTAAACATTTATCGTATAACTTTTATGATTATTAGGATCGGCAAGAGGATAAGAATATACTACAATCATATAATTTTTGTAATCAAAACAGCCAACAGCTTTGAAGTTAAACGTTGTTCGATAGCTACCTTGAACTAATACGAGAGAGTCTGCATCCATATAATAATTATATATTGGTCGTGTCATATAGTATAATAAGATGGTGTCGCATTCCAAAATAAAGCACTTTGCAGTGTAAGATGTAAATATTTCATATTTCATATCCTCACTCCAATTATATTCATTCATTTTTATACTAAATGGCATTGAAACATTAGTTGACTTACAATCATAGATAAATGATTGCTTATAATATTCATATTTATTTTCTGGGATGCATTTTGTGATTTGCGCATCAACATCTTTGATACATGTCAGAAACAATAAAATAGTGATAATATACTTCATGAATGTTGATATTTATGGACACGCATCGCCACTAAGACTATGTTTGCGTATCTCGGTTAATATATATTCTCGTGTATCAAAGCCACGAGTGCCTTTTATTTCATTATTGTAGATGTATAGCCTATTATTCTCGTTCGTTCCTTTCATATTACTCTCAGTACCAACTTCTAAGAAATGATAGTAATACTGTTTTTTGTTAACATCAAACCCCTTGCCATCTATTACAATAAAATGGAATGTCGGTTCAATAGCATTGTATGGCATCTTGTTGGCTTTGTCGTATTTAGCTTGAAGAGAGTCTACTTTGTGTTGCCCTTGTTCCTTTTCTCGTAATAAATCAATATTATTTTCTTCATACTCAATATCATGTAATATTTTGGCTAATTTTTTTCTCTCCTCATTAAGATTTGGCAGAATTTTATCAACATCGCGCTTTATGTCTTCCTGTTTTTTACGATAGTAGACACCCGCAACTACAGGTTTATTCTCCGCGATAGATTTATTGATATAGTCGATGGCTTGCTGCAGGTCGCCAGCCAATATCGGCGTTTGCATTTCGGCAAGTGGGCGTTTGGCTATGGGAAACTTCATCACGGCTACGCGGCTTGAGGCGGGCGAATACATGCTTGTGCTGTTTTTTACAATGTATTGACAGCATTGGAAGCAACACGAGCCACGCCAGCAACTGCAATTGCCAAATATGTTTTTGTTGAATTGGCTAACCCATGTGGCATCTGCCGTCTGCATCAAATTTAAATATGTTTTCAGTTCGTCCAACTGCGACTCTTTTATCACAATCGAAATTGCCTCTTCGTTCTGTTCCGATGCGCTTGTCTCGGCTAACGTTTTCTTTCCTATACGATTATAATATATTTTTACGAATTGTTCATCTTCGCCCGACGACACTTCGACTTTGGTTGTATGCAGCAGAATTGGATTGATTTGCAAAGGCTCAATCTGCAAAGGGTTGTTTTTATTGTTAGCATTTTTAGTCAATGCGATATTAACGTCTATATATTCAAGTATCAGATTATCAGAAAGAGTTAGCTTATTCTCAAAACTCTTTTTACCTGCCCACAACGACAAATCTGTGCAGTTATTCCCCTTCTGATTATCTATTTTTATGGCTTCTAAAATTTGCACGACAGATATTGCTGCAAGCATCTCTCCTTCTCCCTCATCATCCAAGAAGCCCAACACATTTCTATGTTTCTCATGGCTCCATTGCCATTGAGTATGCGTGAGTGTCGTGCCTCCGTTGTAGTCCATGAGGTTATCTGTCTTGCTCGTAGTGTAGAATGTCTCACTCTCTG
>CALAUL010000002.1 GCA_937892255.1 uncultured Bacteroidales bacterium
GCTCACTGAATTTATTTCAAACCTATACATCAATTGCATTTAAAAGTTGAATCTATCACTTAATTGAGCACAAAGTATTCAAAAGAAAGAAGTTTCCATAAGAATTATAGACCATTATTTCTCCTAAATATTGCATATTTAAAGTTATACCCATATCTTTGCGAGATAAAAATAAATAACACAAAGACATTACCTTATGCTACGAAAGATCAGAATAACTCTTGCGACATTTTTCTTTGTCGTTGTCACTTTACTCTTTTTGGACTTTACAGGCACAATTCACTGTTATATGGGCTGGATGGCGAAAATACAGTTTTTGCCTGCTGTATTAGCCTTAAATGTAGGCGTTGTGGTTGGCTTGATACTACTTACCTTTGTCTTCGGCAGAATTTACTGTTCTGTAATATGTCCATTGGGAATAATGCAAGATTTGATAGCCTACTTCGGCAAGAAATCAAAGAAAAACCGTTACAGCCATTCAAAAGAGAAGAGATGGCTAAGATTTGGCGTCATGGTTTTGTTCATCGTACTCATGATAACCGGAATGAATACCATTGCTGCGCTCATCGCTCCGTATAGCGCATACGGAAGAATAGCTCAGAGTTTGTTGCAACCCATTTACATGTGGGCAAACAACGGGTTGGCATACGTGGCAGAACAGATGGATAGTTACGCCTTCTACACTGTCGATGTTTGGATAAAGAGCATCGCAACTCTCTTAGTAGCATGTGTAACATTGGTAGTGCTCGGCATACTTTCATGGCGCAACGGCAGAACTTACTGCAACACCATCTGCCCCGTAGGAACGATATTAGGCTATGTATCAAAATTCTCGTGGTTACGTCCGGTCATCGACACCGACAAATGCAACGGTTGTGGGCTCTGTGCCATGAACTGCAAAGCAGCATGTATCGAGCCAAAGGGCCATGTCATAGACATGAGCCGTTGCGTAGTATGTGGCGACTGCATAGAGAAATGCAAGAAAGGTGCCATAAGCTACAAACATGCATCTTGCAAGAAACAAACAACAGAGACGACCGATAACGACAGACGTAAATTTCTCTCTATATCAGCCCTACTTGCAACAGCCTCTGTAGCAAAGGCACAAAAAATGAAAGTAGATGGAGGTCTTGCAGACATTACACCTAAAAAGGGACCTAAAAGAGAGATACGACTCGTTCCACCGGGAGCATTGAGTCTTCGCAATATGGACGCACATTGTACCGGCTGTCAACTCTGTGTAGCAGCATGTCCCAATGGTGTACTTCGTCCGGGAACATCGCTCATGACACTCATGCAACCCGAAATGCAATTTGACAAAGGCTTTTGCCGTCCGGAATGTACAAAATGTTCCGAAGTATGTCCGACAGGAGCTATACGACCTATAACCATCGAAGAAAAAACCGCCATACAAATAGGTCATGCCGTATGGGTAAAGGACAGATGTGTAGTTCTAACTGACGACGTAGAGTGTGGCAACTGCGAAAGACATTGTCCGACTGGAGCCATAACAATGGTCAGCACTCCCGACGCCAAACACAAAATACCAACCATTGACGAATCAAGATGTATAGGCTGTGGAGCATGTGAATACCTTTGCCCATCACGACCTTTGAGCGCAATCTACGTCGAAGGTCATGAAATACACCATGAAAAATAAGGACCATCGACACAAGAGAGAATTGACAAACAAAACTCATTACAAAAGTAAAAAAATGGAAAACAACAATATAACACGCAGAAACTTCTTGAAAGTACTCGGCTTAAGCAGTGCTGCTGTTGCCACATCGGGCATCGTAGGTTGCAACGACATACAAAAGGACGAAGCAGGAGGAAAAAGTCTATCATCAGGTAAGACAAATAGAGGTCCTATGACAATGAGAGAAAACCCTGCAAACGGTGACAAAGTGTCTATCTTAGGCTACGGCTGTATGCGCTTCCCAACCCTCAAAGAAGCTGATGCAGAAGGCAACAACATCGACCAAGAGACAACAAACCAACTCATCGACTATGCAATGGAACACGGAGTCAACTACTACGACACATCACCCGTATATCTACGAGGTTTCTCGGAACGTGCAACAGGCATTGCCCTCAAACGTCACGACAGAAGCAAATTCTTCATCGCTACCAAACTATCGAACTTCTCCGACTACTCTTTTGAAAACTCGGTGAAGATGTATAACCGTTCGTTCAAGGAGTTGCAAGTAGACTATATCGACTACTACCTACTCCACTCTATCGGTGGTAACATACAGAACTTTGAAGACCGATATATCAACAACGGCATAATGGACTTTCTGCTCAAAGAGAGAGAAGCTGGCAAAATACGCAACTTGGGATTCTCATATCACGGCAACGCTGAAGGTTACGAACACCTTCTCAGCTTGCACGAAAAGTACCACTGGGACTTTGTTCAGATACAACTCAACTATGTCGATTGGATACATGAGAGCAAAAACAACAACGCAGAATATCTATACAACGAGTTGGAGAAACGTGGTATACCGGCTGTCATCATGGAACCCCTCTTAGGAGGACGTTTGGCAAATGTTAACAATGCCGTTGTGACACGCATGAAAACACGTCGTCCGGAATCGAGCATTGCCTCTTGGGCTTTCCGATTTGCCGGCACTCCAAAGGGCATACTCACCGTACTGAGTGGCATGACTTACATGGAACACCTCAAAGACAACATCTACACATATTCGTCATTAGAGCCATGTAGCGAAGAGGAGATAGAATTCTTAAAAGAAATGGCTCGCTACTTGAAACAATTCCCGACAATAGACTGCACACAATGTCAGTATTGTATGCCTTGTCCGTATGGTATAGACATACCTTCGGTATTTGCACATTACAACAAGTGCGTCAACGAAGGAAATGTCTCAACCGACAAAATGGACGAGAACTACGCCAAAGCTCGCAGAGCATATCTCGTAAGTTACGACCGACAAATACCCCGAGAACGTCAGGCAGACCACTGCATAAGCTGTCGTAAATGCGTAGACCTTTGTCCTCAGAAAATCAACATACCTCGCAAGATGAAAGATATAGACAAATTTGTTGAACAACTCAAACAAATGAAGTAGCCCAAAGGCTGCCAACATCAACATAGACTGCTTTGGAAAATCAATCCAAAGCAGTCTCTTTTTATTCAGTGCACACAATAAGCTGAAACTTGCAAAAAGAAAAAAAACGACAAAGTCATCTTTTCAAAAAAATAACCTATCTTTGTATCCCGTTATAATCAATAACGGAGATGAAAAAAATAGGTTTCGACAACGACAAGTATCTTAAGATACAATCAGAACATATCAAAGAGAGAATATCTCAATTTGGAGATAAGCTGTACCTCGAATTTGGAGGAAAACTTTTTGACGACAATCACGCAAGCAGAGTTTTACCGGGATTTAAACCTGATAGTAAGTTTCAAATGCTCAAGCAACTTAAAGACGTTGCAGAGATTGTCATTGTCATAAGTGCCTTAGACATCGAGAAGAACAAGATACGAGGAGACTTGGGTATAACATACGACAAAGATGTGTTGCGTCTGAGAGAGGAATTTGTCAGTCGCGGAATGTATGTAGGTTCGGTTGTCATAACCCACTACAATGGTCAGCCAAGTGCCGATGCATATCGTGAGAAGCTCAAACGTCTGGGTATCAAGGTTTATTTTCATCGTATAATAGATGGCTATCCGACTAACGTAGATTTGATAAATTCAGACGATGGTTTTGGAAAGAACGATTATGTAGAGACAACACACCCTCTCATCATCATCACCGCACCGGGTCCGGGAAGTGGCAAGATGGCAGTATGTCTGAGTCAGCTCTATCACGAGAACAAACGCGGTCTGAAAGCCGGATATGCAAAGTTCGAAACATTCCCAGTGTGGAACCTGCCATTGAAACACCCTATCAACATAGCCTACGAAGCAGCCACGGCTGACCTTAACGACATCAACATGATTGACCCGTTCCACTTGGAAGCTTACGGCAATATGGCTGTCAACTACAACCGCGACATAGAGATATTCCCCGTACTTAATGCCCTCTTTGAAGGCATCTATGGCGAAAATCCGTACAAATCGCCTACAGACATGGGGGTCAACATGTTGGGATTCTGTCTCTCGGACGAAGAGACTTGTTGCGATGCCGCAAAAGACGAAATAATACGTCGATACTACAATGCGTTAGGCAAAATGGCAAACGGAGAAAACGGAGAAAACGAAGTCAACAAAATAGCCTTGCTCATGAAGCAGGTAAAAATAACTACCGATCATCGCCGCACAACAATAGCGGCCAAAGACAAAAAAACGCTCTCGGGCGTTCACTCCTCTGCGATTGAACTCGCCAATGGGACTATCATAACTGCAAAAACAACATCGCTACTCGGCCCAAGTGCGGCACTTCTGCTCAATGCCACAAAACATCTCGCAGGTATTGATCACGATGTAAAGCTCATTCCACAAAACATGATAGAGCCGATACAGCGTACTAAGGTCTCTTTTCTTCAAGGTAAAAACCCTCGATTACACACCGATGAAGTACTTGTCGCCCTTTCGATGTTGAGCACCACCGATAGCAATTGTCAAAAGGCATTGGAGAAATTGCCCGAACTCATGGGTTGTCAAGTTCACTCTACCGTCATGTTAAGCGAAGTAGACAGAAAGATATTCCGGAAACTCGGTGTCGAATTAAGCTGTGACCCAGTAAAAAAGGATTAGACTCATAATAAAGAGGAGGATAACGACTTTATCGATTATCCTCCTCTTGTGTTTCTCTATAATGTAAAATACTTGTTAGAGCACCGTTTAAATGACACTCGAACGTTATTCAAACGACATTCTAACGGTTCTATTTCTTACTATAAGTAAAGACAGACTGTTTCACTTCCTTGTTCTTTGCCTTTCCCTGAAGTTCATACAACTGATAACTGCCGTCTGACTGTATCATCTTCAAACTCTTAAATGTCATATCCGATTTATCATATTTAAGCTCGAGTTTTGAAATCATACTCTTGCCGACAGTAAAATTGACATTAACCTTCAAAGTTACCTCTTTAGCATCTTGCTTTGCTGACTCCAATGTTCCATTCAACGACGTCACATCACCACTCATACATGACAACAATGTCTGCGCCAATGCTTCAACTTGCTTATTTTTCGACTTTACATTACGAACTTTGCCCTTCTTTCCTATGGTAACATTTTCCTTGTTGATAATCATTACCTCGTCGTTGGTATACAACATACTCAACTGATCTGGCTTAACGAAATAGAAATCACCTTTCTTTTCTGTGGCAGAATTCATAAATGACAACTTTTGCGTCTCGGTAAACTTGCTTGTTATCGAAGTTACACTTGCATTTCCATTCTTGAGGTTCTTTACTATCGCTTCGTTAGACGATGTAACACCCTTGAGTTGTGCATTTGCGACAAAGACAAATGACAATCCTACAATCGTTGCAATTATTGACTTTTTCATGTTTTTATTTCTATCTAATGTTGTTCAAATCATTTACAATTGTTTCCATTCCCAAAATCTCAGCACACGTAAATATCGATGTCATCGAAACTCCCAATATGCCATGCAGATTTAAATTTTGTCCCGTAAGGAGCAAATTACTGACCGGAGTGCGAGGAGTAAGCACAGTGTACATCAGTTCGTTGTAGTTCTTACGTAAGCCGTATGCCGAACCTTGCATCGTTCCGGTGTAGTCGCAATATGTGAGTGGCGTACTTGTATACACACTCTTTATTGCATCTTGCAAACCGTCAATATATTTTGAGGCTATTGATATACACTTCTGAGCCATATCCTCTTTCATTTGTTCGTATTCTGCACCTCTGTTCGCAATTTTCGTGCCAAAGTATTTCTCCACCTTACTCCAACTCATAGGCGTAAGGATATCTATGTTGTCACAATACTCCGAGCCATCAGCCGGTACTTGAAAACTAATCAAAACAGAATTTACATCTGTCATATCTTCATGAAGCTGCCATACTCCTTCTTTCTCATAGATATAGATGTTTCGGTTTTGATATTTGACAGTGTTAGGTTTCAGTGCTATATTGGCAGTAAACATTCCGAAGGTATTTTCAAGATTGTTTATGCGTTTGCAATAAATATTTCTAATGAGTTTGCTCTTTTGTAGCAGATTCATTGTCGTTGCCGGGTGGGCATTAGAGATGAAATGGTCGGCTTCTATCTCATACTCTCCGTTATTTATGACTACAGAGGTCATCATTCCGTCTTCACCATTAACATCTGTTACTTCGGCATTACGCTTCACCATGCCTCCCTTGTCCTCGATATGTCGTTTCAACGTTTCGGCAATCTGCATTCCTCCTCCTCTGAGACGATATGCACTTTGAATAAACGAACTGTTAATCTGAGCAAAAATATATAATGGCAACTTTGCCATGTTGAGTTCCATCTTCAACGATGCTCCCGAAACGACATCTATCAGACGTTTATCGGTGAAGAGATTAATCAGGTAGTCATAAGCCGACTGCGCAAATAACGACTGCTCATAGAAGTCCTGCGTATCACGCTTATCAAAACTCTTGTTGGTGTTATCTCCTACCGTCTTGAGGAAATCGACATACTTCTTTATAGCTTCTGCCTCGTGAGGAAATTCTTCGGTTAATACTTTACAATAGTTGTCATATCCTTGAGCAAACGAATACTCCTTACCGGCAATAATTACCTTGTCGAAGCACATCTCGTCCATCTTCTGCCATGGCAACTCCATCAATCCAAAATAAGAGAAGAGCTTATGCAACATCTGACCAGGTTCTAATCCGCCTACATAGTGAAAGCCGGTATCAAAACTAACGCCATCTCTCCTAAATGTCTGCAGACAACCTCCCAAAAGAGCCTCTTTCTCTACAACACAAACTTTCTTACCGTGCTTAGACAATATATATCCGCACTCCAATCCTCCAAGACCGGCTCCAATTATAACGACATCGTATTTCTCCATCGTCTTATCGTTTCTCTAACCACTTTGCTTTAATATTCTTTTTAATCATAAATCTCACAAGCATATGATACATAAACGGCTGTAGAGAATATGACAACAATACGGCAGCACTCATACCAATGATTGTCGACAATCCAATAGACTCCAATGCCGGATGCGACGCAAACAGAAGCGAACCTGTACTTACTATGAGGACGACTGCTGATAAGAATATTGCCGTCTTATGATATACCAATAGTTGTGGCTCTGACTGTGCTTTTGCCTTTGATAACAGGCCTTCCATAACGAATATACTGTAGTCGACGCCTATTCCGAAGATAAACGTAGAAATCACGATATTTATGAGATTAAATTGCAAACCAAATATTCCCATTATACCCGTTACGATAAACCAACTCAATGTCATAGGTATAAATGCTATTATTGACAAGACAAGATTTTTCAAAGAACACAACAAAACGATGAAGACAAATGCCATAGAGATGTTTAATGCTATATTGAAGTCATCTTTTATCGTCTTGACCATCTCACTCGTATAGAACATAGGGTCAATAACCACACAACCAGGCATTGAAGCTATGACTTTTCCTACCGTCATCTGATCTTCCACCTTCATCTGTACCGGAGTAAAGACCATATAAACACTATCTGTATACTCTATCATATTGGCTAAAAGTCCTGCGGGTATCAAGTCTGCTTCAAACAGATTCTCAGGCACATAGTCTTGTGTAAGCATATTCGAGAATGGCATAAAGAAATTTGGCGCAATACCATTCTTCTGAGCTTCTATGCTTACCAACTTTTCTATATTATTTATCTTATCTTCTGTCCAATATTCTTTCCACCTTTCAATGTTAGCAAGTTGCTCTTCTTCTGTCATAAAGAGTGTCGAAGCCTTAGAATAACCCTTTATCTTTCCTGCGTCTGCCAACGAATCCAAAGCATAGCACATCGTGCGACTTCTCATCAACGCCTCGTCTAAGTCCATCGACGACGACGCATAATATGTTGTCACATATCCGGGTTGTGTCTTAGACGCTAATGTATTCATTGACTTCACAATCTTAGGCTCGAAATATCCTATATTCTTCAGATTAGCATCAAAGGTAACCCAATTCTGAGTATACAAACACACACCACTCAACACCACTACGCCTACAATGAGCCACTTGTGCTTTTCAAACGGATATGAATTTATCTTCTCCAACGCTCTGAACATCTTCTTCGACTTCCTATTCTTATGCGGATTAAAGAAATGCGGCAAGAATACCAAGCTGAAGAAAGTTGTACCTACAAGCGCAAATGATGCAAACAATCCAAAGTCTTTCAACAAATCAGACTGCGTAAAAAGCAAACCCAAAAACGAACCTATAGTTGTAAGACAACCCAAGAACACAGGCTTTGCTTGATCTTTTATTACACGTTCCGGTGTACTGACATACTTAAAATGCGTTATAACGTGCAAACAATAGCTCAATGCCACACCCAAGACTATTGCTCCTATGCCCAATGCCATCAACGACATTGTTCCTCTTATGAAGTACATTATCGTCAATGAAAAGAATGCTCCATACACCACCGGCAATACCAACAATGGCAATGTACTCTTATTCTTGAAACTATATCCAATGAATATGCAAGATATCAACAACGATATTGCTATCGTCATCATCAAATCCTTCTTTATCTGTCGCGCATTATACACACTCTGAACCGGTGCTCCATGAAACATTATGTCAAGTTCCTCATTATCTGCCTCGAAAAGCTCAATCTCTTTCTCTATCAACTCAACGAGCAACTGACCACTCTTCGAGTCAAAAGATTTGAAATTAGGTGATATATACGCTATTGCTATTGTAGAATCAGGAGTAAAAAAATGTCCATCGTACATAGACATATTGCTTCCCATTCCACTCTTAATCTCATTAAACTTACTGAAAACAATCTCTCTGAATCCTATCGGGTCGCTCGCTATCATATCTCTCATAGCTATGCCCTCTACCGATTGCAATGTCTCTAAATTGCTTTCCATCATTGCTTCTACATTCTCGGGAGTGAGCAAGGAGTCTATCGTCGCATATGATGCTTCATCAACGAATATAGGGAAGTTCTCACACAAATACCCTATAGCATCCATCAACATATCCTCGTCCAACTTGTACAATACATCTGCTATATAATGCGTTGAACTATCCTTCTCTAACAGACTCTGAGTAAAACTATCACTTATCTCTACCAACTCATCTTGATCCAACGATCCTCCATCTTTGCTGGCAAACAGCACGAAGACTTTGTCCTTCACACGCAAATTAGCAAAGGCCAATCTCTCACTGCCACTATCTGTTGCCGGCAACAGTTTTGATATATCCTCCTCGTACTCTACCTGCAAACCCAAAAAAACAAGAATAGCACTGCTTAATATCAGTGCTGCATATCTTGT
Organism: uncultured Bacteroidales bacterium; assembly: GCA_937892255.1. Taxonomy (GTDB): domain Bacteria; phylum Bacteroidota; class Bacteroidia; order Bacteroidales; family Marinilabiliaceae; genus W3P20-009. The sequence continues at coordinate 9,431 of CALAUL010000002.1, forward strand.
CTTCGTATGTTTCTTTAAATACTTGTATAAACTCAGTACTAACTTTGTCATAGCTTTTGTCTGTTCTTGCTCCTTCGCAAGTAATTAATCTGTTGTTATTTTCTTCGCAATGTCTCCTTTATCGTCACATAAGTAAGTTCATTGCCTTTAATTTCTCCTATAATATGGTATTCGCCATCTAACTTCTCGTCTATGGAAAAAGCTACATCTATCACTCCTGTGTCATTAGGACGAAGTACCGTAATAAAACGACATTGACCTATCGACTCAATCTTTAATTCCTTTTGAATAGCATCCTCACAACACTCTCTCAACATCTGAATAGAAAATACACCCGGTGATACAGGATTGCCAGGAAAATGGCCCTTATATACGGCGTGTTCTGCTATCAACTCCACAGCGTATCTGTATGTCTTATCGTGTATCTTCTTGCCAACTACCTTATAATATCTATCTTTAAGTTGCATATCTTTTATCTATCTACACCGACAATTTCATCTGACACGTTGCTATCAATTCACCACTAACTCTCGTTTCTGATGCAAACATCGTGATATTCATTACCTCCGATTGTATCGTTACGCTTGTCACCAAAGCTTCATTCACCTTAGGCAAAGCCCCTAAAAGCTTAAACTTCTTCACCTCACCTATAAATCCCAATACTGGAGCCGACTGTCCACCATTAGCTCTATAACTCACAAAAGCCGAGGCTGATTGAGCTATATGTTCAATCAGTCCCGGTTCTGTCAATCCGCCATCTGATACAAATATGTTATCTGCCTCGATGGTCAAACCAGCTACACTCTTCTCTCCTTCTATGCTGTACACAACATCTACCATCAAGATAGGTGCACGCTGATTTAATAGTCTTTTGATATCTTCGCCTTTGTATTTAGCTTCGATATTCATTTTTATGACTTTCTTGCGTAGATAAACTCGTAAAGATCGTTGAATGTCTTTATTGTTCCAACCTCTGAACTCTGAATCTTAACGCTAAATGTGCTTTCGATGAGAGCTACCAAGTCAACAAGACTCAAACTATCAAGTTGAAGTGTCTCTTTGATGTTTCCTTCAGCTGATATTTCGCTTACTTCTACTTCAAATTCCTCAGCCAACACCTCGTTTACCTGATTAATCAATTCCTGCTTTTCCATGTGTTACTTTAGTTATATATTGTAATTTGTTTATTTATAAATTCTTTACAATAAGTGTTGAGTTCGTTCCTCCGAAACCAAATGAGTTAGACAAAAATATATCAAAGTCTTTCTCTACTCTTTCTCCGCTTATATTTAACTTAGCAGAGTCCTCATCTGGATTCTCAAAATTTAAGTTTGGAGCAACAAATCCGTTCTTCATCATCAACATAGAGTATATTATCTCACTCGCTCCGGCCATCCACATTTCATGTCCTGTCTGACCTTTTGTTGACGATACATTAACCTTATAGTCATCAAATACTTGTGCTATTGCTTTTGCTTCGTTGCGGTCTCCTACCGGTGTAGATGTTGCATGTGCATTTACATAACCTATATCCTTAAGGTTCAAACCTGCCAACTTTACGGCCATCTCCAACGAACGCGCAGGACCATCGACATTAGGCACTGATATATGATCTCCATTCGATGAAAAACCGTAACTCAATATCTCACCCAAGATTGGCGCTCCACGCTTCACAGCCGACTCATAACTCTCTATGATTACTGTCGCTGCTCCCCCTCCCGGAACCAAACCATCTCTATCTCTGTCAAACGGGCGTGATGCCTTTGTCGGGTCACTCTCTCTTGTAGAGAAGGCTGATATACCATCAAAACTACCTATAGAGAAGGGATTCACCTCTTGTGCACCACCACATACAATACACTCCTGCAAACCAGCACGAATCAACAATGTACCCAATCCTATTGCATGCGAACCACTCGCACATGCACCCGACACTGTCATGTTTATACCTTTCAACTTGAAGATACATGCCATGTTCATAGTCACTGTAGAGTTCATAGACTGGAAAATAGCTCCCGAACCACACAACGTCGTGTCTTTCTTCTCTCTCATCTTGTCTACACTTGTAACCACGGCATCTGCACTCGAATCATTACCATACAATATACCAACATTGTTCGCTTCAATGTAATCTTGATCCAACTTCGCATTGTCCAATGCCTGCTTTGTCGCCATATATGCATACTTAACCTGCTCCGCCATATATACTCTCTGGCTTCGGGGCAACATTCCCTTCAAATCCGGGACATCTAACTTTGCTGTCAATGCAGAACGGAAACCCATCTCTTTACGCGCTGGATCAAATACTATTCCAGACTTACCAGTATACAACGAATCTCTTACTTCATCAAGATCCTTGCCAAGACACGAATATATACCCATACCCGTGATTACTACTCTTCTTTCCATGTCGGTTTTGTTGTATATTCTAATGTTCTATTTTCTATTTTATTTTATCTCTTTTTCCAACTCAGCCCATAAGGCCTCTCTTTGGGGTGCAATATCGGTATTTTTTTTCGAATTTACGCACTTTTGATACTTAATTTTTCCGACGAGTTTTTTAAATTCACATTTGTAATTCCATGCAAACAACCCCATATATGGCAATAACATTGTGTATATCAACGATATCAACCACTCTCCTGTAGATGTTCCTAAAATCAAATATGTTATCAAATAAATCAGTGGCATACTGACTAAACTCACCCCAAAATTAACAGTTGAAATAAACATCCAATCTTTTATCCTTGCCACTATTGGTTTTGGTATTAGATATATTAATATGTTCGGCACTAACGATACTACAAACAACGGTAACAACAAGAGTAACAACGCTGTCGATACTATCACATTTAACCATCCAGGGTTCTCTCTAAACAACCAATCTCGAACTCCTCTCTCCTTCATCTCTCTATCTATAGCTCCAGCCTGCTGATATATCGTATTGGCTTTCACCGCATCTCGGCTTTGCAACTCGGCCAATTCCGACACTACTCTACGTTTTGCCCATAAAAGGTCTCGCAAGTCATTCGGGTTCTTATCATTTTTCAGTGCATAGTCAATAGCATAACTACGAGTCAAAAACTCTATCGACTCATAGTTCTCCTGATTTTCAATATTGAGCATCATCTCCGATATTCGCTCTCTGACTATCTTATTCACCTCTCTCTGTGCTGTTCGAGGCTTACTCTTATACAATTCGTAATACGGCTTAAGAGATACCGGCTCTGCAAAAGAGACTACTAAATCACTCTGCATATGTCCCCAATGCTGATAATGATTTGCTGAAGGCAAGATATATATTTCTCGTTCCCAACCGCTCAATGCGGCGGCTTCAAACGCCATCTTGGTATACCCAAACGAGAATTCACCAAGCCAGTGGCGATGTTGATGCAACCCCTCGGGAAATATCACAATAGGTTGTCCATTCAGCAGCTCCCTTTCACTCGTATCGAATGTACTCTCATTGTTCTTTACCGCCTCAATGCCGTCAAAATTTAAACGATATGCAGGCAATAATCCTATAGTCCGCAATAGTTTGGCTATTGTTGGATTTGAAAATACACTCGCTCGAGTCAAGAACTTGGCATGTCGTTTTCCCAATGAGAACAATATTCCCAACGGGTCTAACATACAATTCTGATGATTGCTTGCTATCAATATAGCATTGTCTTCAGATGGTATATTTTCTTTTCCTACGATAAAGATATGACGATAGTACAACTTATTGAACATAAGTCGTACATATCCTTTCAGTACTCGCGCCCAAAGTGGCAATCTTTCTGATTGATTAGAGGTGTTGTCAGTTTCCATTTCAGACACAAAAATACTACTTCTTTAAGTATTTTCCAACTGTTGATTTGAGAACTGACACATTAATAGGTTTCGACAAGAAATCTGTACATCCGGCCTCCAATGTCTTTGATTTATCACTCTCAAACGCAAATGCGGTGAGAGCTATAATTGGTGTTATCTTGTCTGTCTCACGAATCTTGCTCGTTGCAGACAATCCGCCCAAGCGTGGCATTCTGACGTCCATCAAAATCAAATCCGGCTTTGTCTTTTCATATAGTTCCAAAGCTTCTATTCCATCATGAGCCCAGACCAAATTATATTGATTCTTCAATATATACGATACCAACATATAGTTGCTCTCTGTATCTTCTGCCACCAATATAGTTGGCTTTTCTTGCTCTTTCTCTGTCCCGTCTTGAGAAACAAATGTTTTTTGAGACTCCATATCACTGTCTTCTTTTATGTTCGTTACATTGATTAGTTCTTCGGCGTTTTCGTTTATTATATTTATGTACTCTTCTTTAACATTCGTATCCTCTTCATCTTTCATCAATTCAGAGAATCCTACTATCGTATTCAAGTACGTTCTTATCTTATGTTGTAATTCTTTCGACAATCTCGTGTCATGCAGTCCCGATGATAAATTATGCACCATCGAATACAACAACGAACTTGTCGGTGTCGCAAAACATACAAATTCATTATACCCTGCCATCATCACCATTGCCGACAACGATACTCCGTTACAATACAAGAAGTCGTCTACTATACGTGGTGATATCTTTTCAAAATCTCTCGCTACTTCTTGACATACCTGCATGAGATGTTTTGACTCCTTACCCAACACCTCGCTCATCATACGTCCTTCTATTCCTTCTATCTGTATATACTTCTCAAAGACCTCGTTCACTCGGCTAATCATTAGGTCTTCCGGCATATTATCATTATCATACGTTATACGCAGACTAAGATAACCTAATGGAGAGTTCTTGATAACTGCCGATAACTGTTCCCTCTCACTCTGATGTCTCTGTTCTTTCTCTCGTATATAAATTATGTACTCCAAACACTCTCCTAATACTCTTATACAATTCTTCTCATGATCCCGGACATCATGACGTGACATGATATAATCTACTATCAAAAAGCCTGCTGTCCTTTCTTTTATTCGTAATGGGTGTATCACCATTGTCTTTGCATTGTAGTTGCATAATGCATCTACCTCCAACAATGAATCTGACGACAACCTCGAGACATCTTCTATTATCGTCATCTTTCCCATCTCTATATTTCCCCAAAGCCATGGTATAGAATCCGGCATCAAATCTTTAAGTATGCCTATTCTCGACTCTACACCATACCTCGTAGCTCCATGTGTACACGATATATCTCCCTTCAAGTCATCATACCTCAACATGCTTATTCTGTCTGCACCCAAGAAGGTAAGCATATCCGTCAATATTTCCGTCAAAACTCCCTCAGAGTCAAAATCCATCATTTTGTCAAAAATCTTCAGCAACAACTGGTTGGTCTTCGTTGCTATCGCCATAGCTTCTTCGGCATCTCCCGATGCCATGACGTTAGACACTTTTGCCTCCATGATATATCCTATCACCTTGCGCTCCTCTCTCTTGATGTCAATAAGGTGTACTTGTACCCATCTCTGTTCGAGGGGAAATTCCATATCAAACTGTCCGCTATCCAACAGTTCCCCAAACATCATCATCACGACATTACGATAATCTGCCCTCACTTTATTCGACAGTTCATCAAAACTAAACATCGTGCGTTCATCACATACTATCTCCGAAAAGTTCTTATCACAAACCAAGACCTTCTTGTCATAGTCAGCACACCACAAACCGAATGGCAGATTTTCCACCATTTCGGTTCGCATTTGCTCTACATTTATTGACTCGGTCCAAATCATGATAACACGTCTTTCTGCAAATATATATTTATTTATTTCAATTTGGTTACATTTTTACTTAAATTTCGTCAGCCAACATGCCGTATATCCTCAATTTTAACACTTCAAACTGCATTTTCTCGTTTCTTACTTTTTTTATATGTCGCATTTGCTGATTCCCTGCCGGCAAAATTACATCTTTCCTCGCTTGACATTTTATTTCTGACATTGCCAAACGAAGATGCTATCATAATTAAAAAAACAATTTTATAACCTTTTAACCTTGATTGTCATTCACTACCGACGAATCGCATATTTTGTACACTTTGTCGTTTCGTCTGACTTTGACCGGTGTCGGCATCGAAAATAGGTCTCCTTTGACTACTCTATCTGTCGGCTTAAGGTCCACACGCATTTCCTTTACAACAATCTCTAGTACTCCCGTACTCGGACCCATTATCACTATCTTGTCGCCAACACTAAGGTCTCCTGTCTCCATAACAAACTCCCCTACACTTATCTTGCCGAAGTGATTATTGGCTTTTCCCACATATACTTTCTTCTCGGTTGCCAAATTTCCATATTTCTCACTCCATTCGCCTATCTTTCGACCTAAGTAATAGCCGTCCCAAAATCCTCTATTGAAAACTTTGGATAGTCGCTCGTCCCAATAACCTATTCCTTTTTGCTCGAATGTTCCGTCACATACCGCTTCGGCTGCCTCGTTGTAGCATTCGCATACTGTCTTGACGTAATCCGCAGAACGTGCTCTACCTTCTATCTTGAAGACTCTCACTCCGGCATCTATCATCTTATCCATGAAGTCTATCGTCTTAAGGTCTTTCGGCGACATGATATATTTACCATCTACAACAAGTTCATTGCCTGTTTCTACGTCGCTTACAAGGTATTTGCGTCGACATACTTGCAAACATGCGCCTCTATTGGCTGATGCTCCCAAGTTGTCCAATGACAGATAACACTTTCCTGAAACGGCCATACACAACGCTCCATGTGCAAACATTTCTATCTCTACGAGGTTTCCTTTGGGTCCTTTTATCTGCTCGCGCTCTATGTTCTCATGTATGCGTTTCACTTGTTCCATGTTAAGTTCTCGAGCAAGGACTACTACATCTGCGTATTTGCTGAAGAACTTCACCGCCTCAAGGTTGCTGACATTACATTGCGTTGATATATGAACCTCTACTCCTATACTCCGCGCATATTGTATGGCTGCCATATCCGATGCTATGATAGCCGTGACATCGTTCTCTTTCGCAGCTTCTATCACCTCTTTCATCAGAGGTGTCTCTTCGTCGTATATAACGGTATTTACGGTCAGATATGTTTTTACTCCGTGTTCTTTGGCTGTCGATACAATCTTCTTCAGGTCGTCGCGTGTAAAGTTATTTGACGAACGCGAACGCATATTTAGTTGTTCGATACCTAAGTATACCGAATTTGCTCCTCCTTGTATTGCTGCCATGAGGCTTTCGTACGAACCTACCGGCGCCATTATTTCAATGTCTGATCTTTTTATCATTGTGTTTTTCCTGTTTTATCTGTTATGAAAGTCGTCCGACATCATCTGCAAAAAGGCTTTTCCTTTGTCCGTCTCTACGCCTTCTCGCTTCAGCCATGTCGACGATATATTGTCCCACACTTCGTATGTCGAATCATTGATATATCCGTAACCATCGTTAAAGTCATAGAAGCTAAACTCTTCCGTCTGACTATTTAATAGGTCTTTGCTGAAAATATATTCTCTACTATCCAAACCAAGCTGTCCGAGCAATGTTGCTGCCATATCTATCTGTGTTCCGTAATTGTCAAATATGGTATCTCGCACATCCAATGCTCCTCCAGTAAAGATAAGGGGTATGTTAAATCGTCGTCTGTCGGTGTTGCCAACATGCGCAGGTCCGCTATGTCCGTGGTCTGCCAACAAGACTAACAAGGTATTGTTCCACCACTCTGCCTGTTTTGCCTTGTGTATGAAGTCCTTCAGACATTTGTCGGTATAGTACATCGAATTCAGATAGTCATCGTCCACTTGTCGTTCCATTGGCACTGTGAAAGGCTCATGGCTGCTGAGTGTGAAGAAGAAGTCAAAGAATGGTTCTTCCTGATGGTCTATTACCTCAAGCAACTTATCAAAGACATATTCGTCATGCGCACCCCACTTGTCACTCATGGCACGACTATCGAAATCATCTTGCGTTATCACTTCATCGAAACCTCCCAACGTGACAAGGGTATTGAAGTTGTTGAAACTCAAATCCCCTCCGTATAAGAATGCCTGGCTGTCATACCCTGCTTTGCGCAATGTCTGTGATATAATGGGCAATGTCTGTGTCTTATGCGGATATTGTATTATGCTCATTGCCGGCGGTGTTGGGTATCCACACATCGTCGCAACAAGGCCTTTTCCCGACCTGTCACTAAGTGCCATTATATTACTGAATGCCACACTCTCTTTCAACAACGAATCTATCGTTGGCGTGACATTTTCGCCTCCCAAATACTTTATCCCATGCGCCGAAAAGCTCTCCAACAATACAACTATGACATTAGGACGTTCGTTCTTCAACACTCTTAGGGGTTCACCTTCTCTATGCATCATTTTATCAAAGAGCCTTTGTGCGCACTCTGTCTCCATAAAATGATATTCTATCGTCGTCGCATCGACTCTCTTGAGCGAGTATATGAAGTTCCAAAGCGGATTTAATGCTGTATGATTAGCAAAGAGATTCTGCGAGAAATATGCACGTCCTGTATTAAGCGGAGCTATACCTAATCCTCCTCGAATGGGTATTATCATAGCTGTTCCTATGACCAACACCACAAGACTCGTCAATACTCGTTGCCATATCTTCTTCGATGTCTCTTTCGATGTCTCTTGTCCTGTAAAAAACTTTCGCATCATGAGTCTTTGCAATAGGCGTGTCATGACAGCAAGCACAATTCCCACCGCCAACATCACCACTATCTGAAGTGTCGTAACCGATGCCATGGCGAGTGATATATCCGCCAACAGATGCAACGACGATGCATCAAAATGATTTCCCCATAAGCTGTACACGTATGCGTTAAGTGGCAACAATACCATCACTATCACAGCCAACACTCCCGAGACTACATTGCACACCGAAAGCAATAGTCGCAGTCTGACGAAACTACCCAACAAAGCCACTACTGCACAGATTAACAACGCAACATACGACGCTATACTAATGTCAAAGACAATACCATAAGCAAACGACGCCAACAAGAGGGTTATATCCGTATCCATAGCCAAACTGCTATTTACTCCTAAGAAAAGCAGTCTCTGAAATACAAATATTATTATCCAAAATGCGAAGTGCAACAACAGATAACGCACCACCGTCAATATATCACGCCACATTATACCTTTCCGTTTTGTCTTATAAGAATCTGTTTAAGTTCGTCGATATAGATATGCTATTTTGAGCTCCTGCCTTATGATATTTACCACAGGCGTATGCTATATCTATTTTGAATACACGTAAGCCAAATCCCCACGACAATCCGGCCGCCCCCACATTGTCACGCAACTCACGCCTTTTACGTTGGTCATATCCCATAGCTACAAAGAAATTTCGTATAGGAGTAAACTCAGCACCTATGACTAAATGACGCATTATGTTATCTCCCCAATGTATCTTATTGTCTCTGTTGGTACTCATGTTCCAATGAAACAAATCCTTCATCGTCATCGTCACTCTGAATGGTGCATGTTCCGGCTTGTATGTCATTCCTATTCTCAAGTCGGTATTCAAACTCTCATGATGTGCTTCGGTATGATATGTCTTTATCTGACCTCCCACATTTTTAAGTACTATACCTACCGCAAAATGATTATCAGCACTCCGATACATGGCACCCATATCCATAGCCAACCCAACAGAACTATACTGTTCGTACTTGCTGAATATCGGCTTCACCGTTGCTGCCAATGTCAAACGTGGTGTCATCTGACGTGCCACACTCAAATATAATGCCGCCTCTTGCGCTGTAAATGAACCAAGTTCTTGTTCCAGCTCATCGGTCCAATCAAATGTTCCATAGTTTATATACTGCACCCCTGCAGACATCGTACCTATCTTGTCATGATGATGTGCATACGCCAACGAGCCATGAAGTATCCCCGCCGCAATAGGTGTAATATTGATAGCTATCGACTTATTTAGCGTATCCCTTAGTATCGCCGGATTATGAAAGACAAAGCCCGACTCATCAGTTCCTAATACCGACTGAGCCCCTCCTATAGCTGTCTGTCGAGCCGTTGTCGGAAGGTCCAAAAACTCATAGGCATTACCCGCACGTCCCTGTGCGTCAACACTATGACTCATTAGCGACACGACTGCCACAACCGCTATGCTTCCATATTTCACCTTCATCTTGCAAAGATACTATTTTTATACCACATTAAGCTATATCCGCTCTATGTTAGTCTCCCTTATTCAATAATCAGATTATCCCAACTCCCTAAAAATAGAACTCGTCATCGCCTTGCATCTCCATTGCCTCCGTAAGAAACCTGTTAAGCGGATACGCCAGTTGCATATCCCGACGCAACATATCTCCAAAAATATCCGACATACACTCAACATCGCTATATGTTACATACGATGATAAATATCTGTACTTCAGATACTCGTCTCCCCTAAAACCCGTCTCATAGCCTTTGGGAAATTTCTTCATCTTATCTCCGTCATGCAGTCGCATTCTACTTTTGAAATCGTCATTCTCAACCGCTGCCACTATCTCCTCCGGGAAGTTGCATATCTCACGCCTTATTCGCTTCAACTCCTCCGGTTCAAGACAATACACTCCACCGCCAAAATGCGAACTCCCCGGCTCTATATGCAGATAATACCCCGGCATACGACTCTTACGCCCATTCTTGGCTACAAAACAACATATATGTCTCTTATATGGCGTCTTATCCGACGAAAAACGTGTGTCGCGATAGATACGATAGATACAATCTTTCGCATCGTGCATTCCTACCGACGAGTCTATCTCAGCGATGAGACGAACAAATTCGTCTGTAATACGTTCAAATCGATGTTTCACGTCATTGTACCTCTCCTTATTGGCATTAAACCACTCTCTGTTATTGTTGCACGCCAAATCAGTCAAGAAGTCAAATATCTCTTTGTCTATTTTCATAACCACAAAGATAATCTTTTTTTTGCCATCACACACTCTTTCCGACAATAGCACTCAGTTCTCGCAATGCAATATTCAACGTTGCCTCTCTTACTCTCAGCTTCATCAACAATTCTCAAACCCAAAAAGCCCAAGGCTTTGTATGCCTCGGGCTAATTCCTATCTCAAGAGCTTCAAAGAAACTCCTTAATCTTTTTTGTCGTTGTTAGACTTGCGGTAGTAAATCTTATCCTGCACGTACTCCTGAGTAGCAATACTCACCGGCTTCGGCAAACGCTCATAGTAACGTGATATCTCTATCTGCTCATGATTTTCAAACACCTCTTCAAGGTTGTCTGTATATGAAGCAAACTCTTGCAATTTCTTGCTAAGCTCCTCTTTCATATCTACACCAACCTGATTGGCACGCTTGGCAATGATATTTACCATCTCATATACATTACCTGTCTTCTCTGACAATTTTACAGTGTCCCAAGTCAATGTGTTCTGTGGAGCATTGCTTTTTTTGAAATCTACTGCCATTTTTTTTGATTTATATTGTATGTTTATTTCTTCTCTTCTATCCTCTGTATAGCCTCCAGACGTTCTTTCTCTGCACGTGTCCCGAAGTTGCGATAATACTCCAAATCATCTTCAGACGGAGGCAATACCGATTCCACATATTTAAGTCCTTTCTGCGACGAGTTCAACATTCCTTTCGCTTTATCGGCAAATTTGCTCGCCGGAAATTCATTGGTGAAGGCATAATACTCGTCTATAGCCTCTCTGTATCGTTCACCCTGCTTATCCAACACACTGTTGGCTGCCTGTATATACTTGGCCTCCAAGATAAGGAAACTCAACTCCTCACGATGTTTGGTGTCCGGATATTTCTTCAAACAGTTCTGAGCCACTATGACAGCACTCCTATAGTTGTTGCCCATATAGTCGCCAAGATCGAAATACAACTTTGCTGTCAGATAACTCTTATACGCCAACTTATCTTGCATCTCTTTCATGAGCGTCTCTGCCTCCGCAACCTTATCACTGCCAGGATATATGTTGAGGAATGTCTGAAATTCGTTTATCGCATTCTCAGTGTATGTCTGATCCAAGAGTATCTTTGGCGACATCTCATAAAAGCACTTGCCACACAAAAACTGACACTCCTCACAGTTCTCCGAACTTGGGTATGTCTTGACGTAATTCTGAAAATAATGCGAAGCAGAGTAATAATCGCCTATCAACATAAGTGATTTGGCATACGTCATCACTATGGTGTCTCCTTTCGATGAATTGGTATAAGGTGTCACCAATGGTCCGAGCAGATTGGCCGCACGCAAGAAATCTCCTGAGTTAAAGTACTCCATTCCCTTCTTGTACCACAGTTCCTTGTCGTTGCTCTTCAAGATGGCCTGATACTCACTGCACGATGAAATTGTCATCGCCAAGAACGCAATCGCTGTTATATGTCTTATTACTTTTCCTAACATCTCCTGTCTCCTTTGTTCGTTGCTAAGTATCACAATGACCTTTCTTATGCCACGCCTCCTGCAACTTGGTTGATTGATAGAGTCACATTTCTCCAATTCAACGTGCAAAGATAGTCGTTACAAATGTTTTCGCAAACAAAAACTACGCATAAAAGCAAAAAATCAACATAAGTTAAGTTTTTTTTAATGTACATATCTTGGTTTCTCTCCACTCCTACTGATAGAATGCAATACGGGAGGAGTGATTCATCTAAACAAAGTCTTTTCAGTCCAATGACACACAGAGAGCGACACTTTGCAAATAATGATATATTGCGATTTTTAAATAAGAAAATTAAAAACTACATTTGCGACGCCGTGGAAATAAACTAATGCCAAAAGAGACAGAAGTTCCACATAACAGACATAGAGAAAGGCGCTTGCTACGCTTTGAATTTGACGTCTTGAAACTTCGAAACCTTCAAAACTTGTCAAGTTAGGCGAGCGATAATGCTGGACTTCACGTTTTTTCTATGGTCGATGAGAGAGTAAATTAATAACAACGAATATCAGTAGCCCATTATTCACAAAATAAAATGTATGAACAAACGATTAGGAATTTTATTGTTATCGATGCTTGGAAGCGTATGTACCTTGGCTTCGGAGACGTGTGTTGAAAATTCTGACGGAGTAAAAATTTGGTACGAATTTGACAGTAAGACCAAAACCGCGAGAGTGACACATGAAGGAAAAAGGTTCAGATCCTGGGACAACAAGTATACCGGAGATGTAGTAATACCATCAAAAGTGACATACGAAGGTGTGGAGTATGATGTGACATCGATAGGGAATAGAGCTTTCAGTGCGTGTTTCAATCTGACAAATATATCGATACCAGAAAGTGTGACGAAGATAGAAAAAGCTGCTTTCAAAGGTTGTAGCAAACTTACAAATGTAACGATACCAGAAAATGTGACTATGATAGGAAAATCTGCTTTCGAAAGTTGTTCCAACCTTATAAATGTGACGATACCCGAAAGTGTGACTATGATAGGAAAATCTGCTTTCAAATTTTGTCTCAGACTTACAAATGTGACGATACCCGAAAATGTGACTATGATAGGAAAATCTGCTTTCGAATTTTGTCTCAGACTTACAAATGTAACGATACCAAACAACGTAAAATCGATAAAGAAGAAAGCATTCTTGGCTTGTCCGAGTCTTACAGATGTGACGATACCAAGCAACATAAAATCGATAAAGAAGAAAACATTCGGGCATTGTTCAAATCTTACAAGTCTGACGATACCCAACAACGTAAAATCGATAAAGAAGTATGCATTCGAGCAATGTGTGGACATAAAAACTCTGACGATATCTGAGGGTGTAAAGAGAATCGGGAAAGGTGCTTTCAGAGGCTGTGTCAATATTACAAATAAAACGATACCAAGTACCGTAAGAATAGGAAAAGAGAATTTCAATAATCCTTCTACATATTTCAGATTGGGAGTGCCAATAGATTAGTAGCCATGTAAAGAAAAGTAACGACAATAAATCATAAACAAAAAGACACATTCAGCACAACGTCGAATGTGTCTTTTATATTTTACTCCGCCATACCATTTTGACAGATGAAGATATGAGTTGAATAGACTTCCTTCTGCTTACAAAAAGCAAAGGACGCCCCAAATGAGCGTCCTTGTATGATATTATGCGCACGCAAATACTACCATTCTCCACTACGTTCTAACTCAAGAAGTTCTTCTCCCGTACACGGAATGAAAGTAAAAGCATTGTCAAATATGTCGTATATCTTTTCCCACTGTTCCGAAGCATACAGACTATCAATCATCTCTTTAGCTTTTTGTCTTTGTGCATTAGGGATATATGCAAGAGTGTCGTATCCCAGATAATTATTTTCCGAATCATAAACATCTCTGATTAGATAGAAATTATCACTATCAAATAGAGGATTGCTTAATACCCCGTTGTTAATGTAGTTTGCACGGATTTCTAAGCGTTTAGAGAGCGTATCTATTCGTCCGTTGCTAACAGACATATTTTTCTCATCTATGGCAAATAAAATTGACAACGAGCTCATCATATTATGAGACATTAACCATATCGAATCTAAACGCAACACCTCACCGGCTGATAACTTCTCTGTATAAACAACATTCTTATTTGCCTTGTCTACCCCATTAATATAAATAGGGTGTTCGTAGTTGAATCTTCCATTGTCGGACTCCTTTTCACACGCTGTAAGCGTCAAGAATGCTCCCAAAAACATCAGTAAAACCTTTTTCATATCATTTTATTTTTATTTAACCTAACAAAATAATGCATATATTTCAACTTATCCAAACATTATCGTTCCTTTCTCAAACGCGACTCATGGAGCATAATAAAAAAAACTGCAAACTACACTTTGTAGCAGTCTGCAGTTTTATTATTTCACATCACATAACTTCCTACCTTTTGTCGTCGTTCTTCAGCAGTGCATATGCCAATGAGATAATACCCACTATGACGAAGGGCACACTTAACATCTGTCCCATGTTGAGCGACAACGATTCTTCAAAAGCTTCTTGATTCTCCTTTATGGTCTCAACGACAATTCTAAATCCAAAGATGCCAATAAGGAAAACGCCAAAAAGACCGCCCTCACGTTTGTAGAACTTCTTCTTCTGATACAGATATACCAATACGCCAAAGACTAAAAGATAGAAGAGTGCTTCGTACAACTGACTTGGGTGACGCGGTATCATAGCCTCTTCCGGAGGCAAACGCAGGAACCTAAAAGCCCAAGGCACATCTGTCGGAGTACCGACTATCTCTGAATTCATCAAGTTGCCCATTCTAATAAAGAATGCTGCCAAGGCTATTGGCACTACGATATGATCCAACACCCACAAGTAGCTCTTCTTTGATACAATCTTATGGAAGAAATACAAGGCTATAAGAAGGCCTATTGCTCCACCATGACTTGCAAGTCCTCCTTTCCATATTTTGAATATCTCGGCCGGATGCTGAGAGTAATATTCCCAACCATAGAAGAATACATGTCCCAAACGCGACCCTATGACCGTAGCAACTATCGCATACATTAGCAATTTATCGGCCCAAATTTCAGGACAACCCTCATACTTGAACATTCGTTCCACTATTAGGAATCCTAAAAAAAATGATAATCCAAAGAACAAACTGTAATAACGCAGTTCGATAAAGCCCAATTTTAAGATTACAGGGTCGACAGTCCAATCGATAAAAGCTAAAACGTCCATAACAAACTATCTTTTATTCGGAAACACCTTTGCCGTGACATTGTTTGTACTTCTTACCACTTCCACAAGGACAAGGGTCATTGCGACCAACTTTCTTCTCGACCTTTATTGGCTGAACGCCATTCTCCAGCTGACCATGTACAGCCTTCATGCGTTCGAGTTCCATCTGACGACGAGCCAATTCAGCAGCTTGACGTTCTCTTGCACGTTGCTGTTCCGCCGCCATATCCTCCGAATTCTGCGGTTGTACGGCTATAGACAACTTCGACAACGATGATATGATATTGTTGTTGATAGTAGATATCATCGACTTAAAGAGGTTGAACGACTCAAACTTGTATATCAAGAGCGGGTCTTTCTGCTCGTATGTAGCATTCTGCACCGAAGTACGCAATTCGTCCAACTGACGCAAATGTTCTCTCCATGCGTCGTCGATAGTGACAAGCATAATGACTTTCTCAAATGAACGTATCACCTCTTTTCCCTCTGTCTGATATGCTTTTTCGAGGTTTGTAGGGATTTGGAATACTCGCTGTCCATCGGTGATAGGCACTACGATGTTTTTGAATTGCTGACTTTGGTTTTCAAACACCTGTTTGATAACTGGATACGCCTGTGTTGCTATGGCGTTGCAGCGTTGTTTGAATGCTCCCCATGCCGCGGTATACAGTTCATCGGCCAAATCTTCAGCTTTCTTGTGCTGGAACTCCTCTTCGGTGAAAGGTACGTTTACTGCAAACATTCTAAGTACTTCTAATCGGAAGTCTTCAAACGAATTACCCTGACACTCTGTCACAAGAGCATAGGTCGTATCTTGCATCATGTTCATGATGTCAATTTCCATTCTCTCGCCATAGAGCGCATGTTTTCGTTTGTTGTAGATGACTTCGCGTTGAGAGTTCATCACATCGTCATATTCAAGCAGACGCTTACGAATACCGAAGTTGTTCTCCTCTACTTTGCGTTGAGCTCTTTCGATGGCATTTGTCATCATGCTATGCTGAATAGGCTCTCCCTCTTGGAATCCGGCACGGTCCATTATCTTTACCATACGTTCCGAACCGAAAAGACGCATAAGGTTGTCTTCAAGGGAAACGAAGAATTGCGAAGAACCCGGGTCTCCTTGACGACCTGAACGACCTCTGAGCTGACGGTCTACACGGCGGCTCTCATGTCTCTCTGTTCCGATAATGGCGAGACCACCGGCAGCTTTAACCTCATCTGTGAGTTTGATATCCGTACCACGACCGGCCATGTTGGTTGCAATAGTAACAGCACCCTTTTGTCCTGCTAAAGCTACTATCTCCGCTTCTCGTTGGTGCAATTTAGCATTCAACACGTTGTGTTTTATACCTCGCATCTTAAGCATACGGCTGAGGAGCTCCGATATATCGACTGAGGTAGTACCGACGAGAACGGGACGTCCGGCTTCGACAAGACGTACTATCTCTTCTATGACAGCATTGAACTTCTCTTTGGTTGTCTTGTAGACTTTATCCTCGTTGTCATGACGTGCTATCTTTCTGTTTGTTGGGATAATGACAACATCGAGTTTGTAGATATTCCAGAACTCACCTGCTTCTGTCTCGGCAGTACCCGTCATGCCTGAGAGCTTGTGGTACATGCGGAAATAGTTCTGAAGTGTGATGGTAGCATACGTCTGTGTCGGTGCTTCAATCTTGACGTTTTCTTTTGCTTCCAATGCCTGATGTAAACCGTCAGAATAACGACGACCTTCCATGATACGACCTGTCTGCTCGTCAACGATTTTGACCTTGCCGTCCATTATCACATATTCAACATCTTTTTCAAAGAGAGTGTACGCTTTGAGCAACTGAATGACTGTGTGGATACGTTCACTCTTTATTGAATAGTTCTGCATCAATTCGTTTTTGCGCTGTATCTTCTCGTCGTCTGAGACGTTGTCTTTCTCTATCTGAGCCATTTCTGTTCCAACATCGGGCAAGACGAAGAACTGAGGGTCTTCTGAAGCAGAAGTAAGTGCCTCGACTCCTTTGTCGGTAAGTTCGATAGAGTTATGTTTTTCGTCGATAACGAAGAAAAGAGGATCGGTTGCTATATGCATGTTCTTGTTGTTTTCCTGCATATAGAAGTTCTCAGTCTTAAGAAGTTGAGCTTTGATGCCTTGTTCGGACAAGAACTTAATAAGTGGTCTGTTTTTGGGCAAACCTTTGTAAGCTCTAAACAACATCAATGCACCTTCTTCACGTTCTTTCTCATCAACCGATTTCATTTTGTTCTTTGCATCGGCAAGATACTTCGTAACCATCGTACGTTGAGATTCAACGAGTTTCTCGACACGAGGTTTGAGTGCATCAAACTGTTGGTCTGTACGTTTTTGTACCGGACCGGAGATGATGAGCGGTGTACGTGCATCGTCAATAAGTACAGAGTCGACCTCATCGACAATAGCGTAGTTGTGTTTGCGTTGTACCAATTCCTCCGGTCTTGAAGCTCCATTATCGCGGAGGTAGTCGAAACCGAATTCGTTGTTGGTACCGAAGGTAATATCCGAAGCATAAGCCTTGCGTCTCTCGTCTGAGTTGGGCTTGTGCTTGTCGATACAGTCCACAGAGAGTCCATGGAACTGGTATATAGGTCCCATCCATTCCGAGTCACGTTTTGATAGATAGTCATTGACCGTAACGACATGTACGCCTCTTCCTGACAAGGCATTTAGAAAGACCGGTAAAGTTGCAACGAGTGTTTTACCTTCACCTGTTGCCATTTCGGCAATCTTACCCTGATGCAATACCACACCA
Source organism: uncultured Bacteroidales bacterium (assembly GCA_937892255.1). Lineage (GTDB taxonomy): Bacteria > Bacteroidota > Bacteroidia > Bacteroidales > Marinilabiliaceae > W3P20-009. The sequence continues at coordinate 27,849 of CALAUL010000002.1, forward strand.
CCGATGAGCTGTACATCATAGTGAATCATCTCCCAGCTTACCTCAGAACCACCGGCAATCCATTTGGTTTGGTATATAGCCTTGTCTCCTTCTATTGAAACAAAATCTTTTGTCGTAGCAAGTTCCTTATCGAAATCTGTAGCAGTAACTTCTATAGTCTCATTTTCTGTAAAGCGACGTGCCGTGTCTTTCATTATGGCGAAAGCCTGAGGCAGGATATTGTTGAGTTCAACTTCAACCTTCTCGTCGATAACCTTTTCCAACTTGTCTATCTCCTGATAGTTGGCATCTTTCTTTTCTACCGGACATTCGAGTTCTTCTGCCTCACTTTTAAGTGCAGCTATACGTGCTGTTTCATCTGCTATTGCATCTTGTATTTGTTTTTTAAGCTGGTCTACTCGAGCACGCAACTCATCATTTGACAATTGACTGATTGATGGGTATATCTCCTTTATTTTCTCTATTATAGGAGCTATTTCCTTCATGTCTTTCTCGTACTTGCTCCCGAAAAGTTTGGTGAGCAACTTATTAATCATTGACATTTTTTGTATGTTTTGTTTATTGTTATACTAAGTTGTTTGTTGTTAATGCAGTTGTATTGCACATGGTCACACAGCGTCTTTTGACGAAGTTGACTTGATGCGAAATATGTTTCTTGAAAACGGATTGTATGTCTCTATTATCCGACTACGGCAAGAGGTCCGGCGCGAGATTGTATCTCAGATTTAAGCCATTGACTTAAAATGAAGCTGTCAGCTGTAAAAAGAATTGTCACATCTGTATCTACCCTATCGGACAATATTAATCTCGATGGACAGATATTCTGAACGAATGACTTCTTTTGCTTTTTGTAGTTTGATTTTAACTGCTTATTAATTTGGTCAGCAAGGGATACGATATGAGCTATCTCTTCTGCTGATTCTTTGGAAAGGTCAATGACATAGGTGCACTCTAAACTCTTATCTCCATTTTCAACATTGACGCTCTCACTCTCTGATATTAACGCTATTGCTCTCATGGCGTTTGACATATCGCCACAAGCCAAACACGGGTCGATGCTACATACAGTCAGCACTATCGACATACTCAATATTTTCAAGCAAACAGTGTTCATATCACAATTTTATAGTGCGCAAATATATACAAATTGAAGTTAATAGCTACCCTTTTATGATAATAAATTTCAAACAACGGAAAATCACATCTTTTTCAATAGCATTTAAACAGCGTTTAAACGGCGTTTAAACGGCGTTTAAATTGTGTTTCAACAAGCCTTTTTGCAATGTAGAAATGACAAAATAGACACTTAATAGTAAAGTCGACTAATAAAAATGATAGCAAATACGACAACTTTACTTGTCAAAATGCAGTCTTATTCAAATAGTACAATAAAGCTATAGTTCTGTGTATAAAAGCTATAACTTCAAAAACAAGCAATTTTACTTATTTATATTTTGTACAAATAACGCTCGACATGCCAATTAATTAATATTTGCTTTATAATTTTGGCAGATAAAAGAACAAAGAGATGATAAATAAAAACGATATAGAACACAAAGGAAAGGTTGTTTCGATAGAAGGCAATAAAGTTTGTGTTGAAATATCGAGTGTATCGGCATGTGCCGGATGTCATGCTCGTAGTCTGTGTTCAGCATCAGACGAGAAACGCAAGATAATAGAGGCCTACAAGTCAGATGGGGAAAAGGTAAACATAGGAGATGAGATATATGTTGTAGGACAAAAATCGTATAGTTATATAGCCGTTCTGTTGGCGTACGTGGTACCAGTGATGTTATTGGTGGGCGTATTGGTAATAGCCGATATGAATGGCACCGATGAGGGAATAGGCGGTCTGATGGCTATAGGAATATTGATACCGTATTATTTGGTGCTATATATGTTGCGCCGAGTGATGTATAATAAGTTTAAATTTAAAACAAAAATCAAATAAACAAATGAATGTTGTGTTGATAACAGTCGCAGTTCTGGCGGTGCTGGGATGCGTAGCAGCCATCATTTTGTATTTTGTGGCTCAGAAGTTCAAAGTCTATGAAGACCCTAAGATTGGTCAAGTAGAGGAGGTACTTCCGGGTGCGAATTGTGGTGGTTGTGGTTACCCGGGTTGTCATGGTTTTGCGGAAGCTCTATCAAAAGCAGAAGACATATCAGGAATGGCATGTCCGGTTGGTGGACCTGAAGCAATGGCTAAGATAGCCGGAATCTTGGGTAAAGAAGTTGCGGCTACAGCTCCTAAAGTAGCGGTAGTACGTTGTGGTGGTTCGTGTATAGGAGCGGAAGCCAATAGGGCGAAGATGCTTACTTATGATGGAGCTAAGTCATGTGCTATAGCTGCAACGCATTTTTCGGGTGAGACGGCATGTTCGTATGGTTGCTTGGGTTTGGGTGACTGTGTAGAGGCGTGTCAGTTTGGTGCTATTGTCATAGACGAATCAACGGGGCTTGCGCGAGTAGATGAGGAGAAGTGTGTAGCGTGTGGTGCTTGTGTAAGTGCTTGTCCGAAAAATATCATTGAGCTCAGAAATAAGGGTCCTAAGGGTCGTCGTCTATGGGTTTCGTGTGTGAATAAGGACAAGGGAGCAGCTGTAGTCAAGGCATGTAAGGTGTCGTGTATAGGTTGTGGTAAGTGTGTTAAGGTGTGTGCATTTGATGCTATAAAGGTGGAGAATAATGTGGCATATATAGACTACAACAAGTGTAAGTTGTGTCGTAAGTGTGTTGCGGAGTGTCCACGTGGAGCTATTCAGATGAATAATTTGCAACCACTACCACCTAAAGCTGCAGAGCCAAAAGCAGATGTTGCAAAACCAGAGGGCGAGAAGCCTGTAACAGAATAAGAAATGTCTCATTTAAATATTGGAGGATACATACAGTGTTAAAGACATTTAGAATCGGAGGTATACACCCTGCGGATAATAAGTTATCAGCGGGGAGTGCAATACAGACATTACCGTTACCATCAGAGGTTAAGATACCTGTTTCGCAACATATAGGTGCGCCTGCGCAGCCTATTGTAGCAGTTGGGGATCAAGTTAAAGTGGGACAACTCATAGCTCAGGCTGGTGGTTTTGTGTCGGCTAATGTTCATTCACCGGTATCGGGTAAGGTGAAGAAGATAGAGGATATCATAGATGGTAATGGATATAAGAAGCAAGCTATCATCATTGCAGTAGAGGGTGATGAGTGGGACGAGTCTATAGATCGTTCACCGGGTATCAAGCGAGATATATCGTTGTCACCTGCAGAGATAAGCAAGAAGATAAGTGAGATGGGTCTTGTGGGTATGGGCGGTGCTACATTCCCAACACATGTCAAGTTGGCTGTACCAGAGGGTAAGAAGTGTGAAGCTTTGGTCATCAATGGTGTTGAATGCGAGCCATATTTGACTTCGGACCATCGTCTAATGTTGGAGAAGGGAGATGAAGTGTTAATAGGTATAAAGATACTTATGACGGCTCTCGGAGTAAACAAGGCGTATATTGGTATAGAGAATAATAAGAAAGATGCAATCGAACATCTTTCAAAGTTGGCTTCAAGTTATCCTGGTGTTGAAGTAGTGCCATTGAAGTTGCAGTATCCACAGGGAGGAGAGAAACAGCTTATCGATGCATGTATGAGGCGTCAGGTTCCATCTGGCAAATTGCCTATTGATGTTGGGGCGGTAGTTCAGAATGTTGGTACAGCGTATGCGGTATACGAAGCTATTCAGAAGAACAAACCACTTATCGAACGTGTAGTATGTGTGACAGGCAAACCACTTCATAAGCCATCAAATTTCCTTGTTCGTATCGGAACGCCTGTTCTGGCTGTCATAGATGCTGCGGGAGGAATGCCTGAGGATTGTGAGAAGGTGATAGGAGGTGGTCCTATGATGGGTCGTGCATTTACACATTTGGATGTACCTGTTATCAAGGGAACATCTGGTATACTTCTCATGAATAAGGCGGAGAGCAAACGTGGAGAGATTGCCAATTGTATCCGTTGTGCAAAATGTGTAGGAGTGTGTCCTATGGGTCTTGAACCATTCCTTATATCGAAATTATCAAGTAAGTCGATGTTTGAGGAGTGTGAGAAGGAGCATATCATGGACTGTATAGAGTGTGGTTCATGTAATTATACATGTCCATCTAATCGTCCACTACTTGACTACATACGTCTTGGTAAGGGTAAAGTAGGAGCGATAATGCGAGCACGAGCATCAAAAAAATAGAAGTGAAACAATACAATTTCAAATAAATAATGAATAGACTAACCATATCTCCATCACCACACGTACATGGAGGCGACTCAGTGAAGAAGAATATGTATGGAGTCGTTATTGCCTTGTTGCCAGCATTGGCTGCATCTGTGTGGTTTTTTGGATTGGGCGCGCTTTGGGTCGTTTTGACATCGGTATTGTCATGTGTACTTATAGAAGCAGCCATACAGAAGTTTATACTAAAAGTACCTGTGAGTGTATCTGACGGTTCAGCTGCATTAACGGGTTTGATATTAGCTTTTAACCTGCCTTCCAATCTTCCTATTTGGATTATTGTCATAGGAGCATTAGTGGCAATAGGTATAGGAAAGATGACCTTTGGTGGATTGGGACAAAATATTGTCAATCCTGCTATTCTTGGTCGTGTATTCCTTCTTGTATCGTTCCCTGCACAGATGACATCATGGCCTATGCCTAATGGTGTTGATGGAGCGACAGGAGCTACACCTCTTGGTATTATGAAGGAGGGTTTGCTCAGTGGTAAGACGGTAAGTGAGATATTGCCAGAGATACCAACCAATACGGACCTTCTCATGGGAGGCATTGGTGGTTCGCTTGGTGAAGTGTCTGCTATTGCGTTGCTTATAGGATTTGTGTTTATGCTTGTGCGTAAGATTATTACATGGCATATACCAGTAAGTATTCTTGTGACAATGTTTGTCTTCGGGGGTATATTGCATTTAGCATCGCCAGAGCAGTATGCGTGTCCTACGTTTCACATATTGACAGGTGGTGCGCTATTGGGTGCTATATTTATGGCAACAGACTATGTGACATCACCTATGAGTCATAAGGGTATGTTAATTTACGGTTTTGGTATTGGTTTGCTAACAATGTTGATACGTACATTTGGCGCATATCCAGAAGGTATGTCGTTTGCGATACTTATCATGAATATCGTTACGCCGCTTATCAATACATATTGTAAACCTAAACGATTTGGGGAGGTGACAAAATGAAGAAGTTAGAGTCTACATTAGTAAATATGGTGTTGGTACTTACGTTAGTATCGGCCGTTGCTGCAGCTCTTTTGGGTACTATGTATGAAGTTACGAAAGAGCCTATAGCTGCAATAGAGAAACAGACACTTGCTGATGGTATCAAGAAGGTGCTTTTAGAGGAGAGGCTCACATTTGACAACCTTAAGATAGATACCTTGGTTAAGAATGAGAAGGAATTTATCATTTATACTGCTAATATAGATGGTAAAGAGATAGGTAAAGCCGTAAAGGTAGCAGTACAGGGTTTTTCGCCAGATCTTACTGTTTTGACGGGATTTAATGCGCAGGGTGATATTTTAGGTTATGAAGTTTTGAAACATGGTGAGACGCCTGGTTTGGGTGCTTATGTTGGTACATGGTTTCAGAAAGATGGTAAGAGTTCTATCATAGGCATGAATCCATCGAAGAATAAGTTGACTGTTAGCAAAGATGGTGGTGAGGTAGATGCTATCACAGCGTCAACAATTACATCACGAGCTTTTCTTGGTGCTATAAGGTTGGAGTATGACGTTATCTTTGGAAATGATACAAATGGTTCAACAGGTGCAACAAGTGTTCAGTCAGCAGTCTCTACTGATTCAGCGAGTGTCGTTACAGATTCGTTAGCTGTAGATTCTGTTGCTACAGATTCGTCAGCCGTTGTTGAATCAGTTCAAGAGGAAGTAAAGTAGAGTAGTTAACCTTGAAAAAGTAAAAACAATGAATAAGTTAAAGATATTAGTCAATGGGCTTATCACGGAGAATCCTATATTTGTGTTGCTCCTTGGTATGTGTCCTACACTTGGTACAACGACGAGTGCTATCAATGGCTTGGGCATGGGTTTAGCTACGATGTTTGTGCTTATATGTAGTAATGCCGTTATTTCCTTACTAAAGAATCTTATTCCGGATATGGTTCGTATACCTGCGTTTATCGTGGTAATTGCAACATTTGTGACGGTTCTTGAAATGCTTATGAAGGCGTATGTTCCAGCATTGTATGCTTCATTAGGATTGTTTATTCCGCTTATTGTTGTAAACTGTATTGTGCTTGGTAGAGCGGAAGCATTTGCAGCAAAGAATAATGCATTTGACTCTATGCTTGATGGTGTTGGTATGGGCTTAGGTTTTGCGTTTGCTCTTACACTATTGGGTGCGGTGCGTGAGATACTAGGTTCGGGTAAGGTGTTTGGATTGGAGCTTTATAGTGAAGAGTATGGCATGTTGGCGTTTGTATTAGCGCCAGGTGCATTCATCGCCCTTGGTTATTTAATAGCGATTATCAACAAACTAAAGAAAGCATAATATGGAATATATACTTATAGTGATATCTGCCATATTTGTGAATAACGTTGTGTTATCACAGTTTCTTGGCATTTGTCCATTTTTAGGAGTATCGAAGAAGGTTAGTACAGCATTGGGTATGGGTGCAGCGGTGACATTTGTGCTTACGCTTGCAACAATAGTGACTTATCTTGTTCAGATATATATATTGAATCCGTTTGATTTGGGATATTTGCAGACTATAGCATTTATACTTATTATAGCGGCACTTGTACAGATGGTAGAGATTATTTTGAAGAAGGTCTCACCTCCATTATATCAAGCTTTGGGTGTGTTCTTACCACTTATTACAACAAACTGTTGTATTTTGGGTGTTGCTATTATGGTAGGAAATGGCACATATAATGCGCAAGGTTTAGAGCCGGGTCTTCTTAGTGGTGTGGTATATGCTATTTCTACGGCGATAGGATTTGCTCTTGCTCTTGTATTGTTTGCTGGTGTGCGTGAACATCTCGAGCTTATGGATATTCCGAAGGGTATGAAGGGTATGCCTATAGCTTTGGTGACTGCTGGAATCATGGCGTTGGCATTTATCGGTTTCTCTGGTTTGGTATAGCATACAAATTGTTATAACGATTTTGTAAACATTGTGCAATTCCCAAATCATAAAGACGAATTCTTTATAAGAGAAGAATTCGTCTTTTATTATGTTCTCTTCCTTATCCCGCTAATTTTGGGTTATATCGATACAAAATGCAACATTTGTTTTGATATATCGATATAAAAAATATATCTTTCAAAACCAAATTTAGCAAACAAGTATGTCTAAACTTCTGAAAGTTCTATTAGGGATAATGATATGCAGTTGGCTATATGTCGATGACATCAAAGCCGATGAGTATAAGAATGTGTTAGTTATATGTTCACACTCTGAGACAAGTGACTGGAGTCAGAATATGCTTAAGTCTCTCTATGAACTTGACCTACGACGTCCCGACACACAGACATACATTTACTATTTGCAAGTCACATCTCTGCGCGACGAAGAAGAGATGATGACAACGTTAGAGACGTTTTATGACCATTTCCATAACGTTCCCGACATTGTGATACTTGTTGGAGGCAGCGCATATTCTCTCATAAGCTCCATAAACAACAAATGGAACGATGTCCCCATTATTCTATGCGGAGAAAACGACTACCTATGTCTGCCTCAATATACCCTGCGAGGCAACGTAGACAGCACAGCATTACGTGTAAATATTAACTATTTTCGCACAAAATATAACGTCTCTCTGATTCAAACCCCCACATACATAGACGAGACTCTCTCAACCATGAGATACTACTTTCCCGACTTAAAAGAGATACTCTTCGTGGGCGGAGAGAATTACCAAAGCCGAGAAGCCTATATAAAACTTCGAACAAGTCTAAAAGCACATCACCCAGAGCTTAAGTTTACAAAAGTCTTTGCTCACGAAACAACAACCGACGACTTATTACAATTGCTTCAAAGCAAAAACAAAAGGGAAACAGGTGTAATCTTCACCTCATGGATTACATATAAGGGGTACATGCACTACATCATATCTCAAGAAAACATATTACGACTCATTGACGGCTATCTACCCATCTTCCCGTTGTTTATGCAAAACAACGACATCGTGGAAAACATTTTTGGCATGGTGTTGTACAACAACAAGGTTTTCTATGAAGAATTGGACAGACAAATAGACATGATATTGGACAACGGTGTTAAAGCGTCCGAAATTCCAATATTCAAAGGCTTCTCTCCTATAACATACATCAACCAAAAATCTTTAGACAAATACAATCTTAATCCCGATTCAATACGGGGAAATACAATATTAATCAATAAGCCTCTATCCCTCTTCGAAGTATACAAAGAGGACGTTCTCGTCTTAAGTATCATCATTCTTTTTCTGATTGTATGTTTGATTTTACTTTTCAACAACTACATGAGAGTCAAGCACAAAAAAGAGATAGAAGAAAAACGCATATATGAATTTCTTATCGAGAATATGCCTATCGCATACACACGTGTTAAACCAAAATATAACGAGGTCGGAGAAATAGAAGATGCCGTAATAGTGCATGCCAACGCTGCCTTCCGTAAATCTGTAGGTATAGACTATAATCCTCAAGGAAACCTTTACTCTCGAATAAACCCCGAAAGATTACAGCAACTCATAGAAGCAACAAAACATAATGTTTTGGTATATAAATCCGAAACCGACAACTATATCGAACTGATGAGCATGACTCTCGATACAACAAAATATATTGACACCTTTGGTACCGATGTCACAGAACTACAGAAAGCCAAAATAAAAGCCGAAATAAGCGACATGATGAAAAGTCGCTTCCTCGCAAACATGAGCCACGAAATACGTACTCCACTGAACGCAATATTGGGCTTTGCCGAACTAATGAACACCGAAGGCAACGAATTTACAGACGAAGAATACAGCACATTTAACGCCCTTATCCACAAGAATGGTGAGATATTACTAAACATCATCGATGATGTTTTGGACTTGTCTCTTATCGAATCCGGACACTACACCATCAACATCGGCGAAGTTGATGTTAACGCTATATGCGAAGACTCTGTCATGAGCATGCGAAGCAAAGCTCCCGCAGAAGTGGAAGTTCTCTTCGAACGCTCATACGAATACCTTTTCGCCATGGGTGATGTTAAACGCATACAGCAAGTCTTGATGCAACTCATCGGAAACGCTCTCAAACACACAAAAAAAGGTTATGTCAAAGTAACATACGATTATGTAGGCATAGAGCACATTCGCATAAACGTAATAGATACCGGCGATGGAATTTCAACAGAAGATTTACCTCATATATTTGAACGTTTCTACAAAGGCGCAACCTTCGCTCAAGGCACAGGATTAGGTCTGACAATATGCAAAGTTCTTGTCGACTTATGGGGCGGAGAGATTGGTGTCGACAGTCGCAAAGGAGAAGGCTCTTGTTTTTGGTTTACTATCAAAATCTGAAACTCTCAATAGAGACTACTCATCGTTTCGCACTCACTTTCGTTTCTTTGTTGTATCTTTGCAAATCAAACATCAAAAGACAGATATGACACATACAAAAAAATTGATTGACAAACTTACTATCTTATTCACCTCACTACTAATAGTGGGTTGTACCGACGACTTCAAACGCCCCGACACATCAAACATTGACATAGACATTAAGATACGTCCTTTCTACAAAGACATGTTCAAACCCTACGACGACATAAACCTACATATTTCTTCGCTTAACAACACATACAACGGTTTCTTTGCCGACCTATGCAAACACGAATTGCGCATAGGTGCTCCCTCTGATTCTCTCTTTCCTACAACTTTCAAACAATTTCTTAGCTACAAAGAAAATGCAGAAGTAATAGCTACGTGCGATTCGGTCTGGGAAACTCTCTCCGATATTGACAAAAATATCACAGACGGAATGAAATGTATGAAATACTACTTTCCGAACATCACAACACCGGAAATCCTAACCCACTTCTCCGGATTTAACAGCAAAGTCATTGTCGACTCAACTTACATATCATTCTGCATCGAGCACTATTTAGGTAGTAATTGCAGATACTACTCATGGTTGGAAATACCCCAGTATGCTCGTACAACAAAAAGCAAAGATTATATAGTACCGGATTTGATTAAAGCATGGATTTATGCAAACATGCCGGAACTGAGCGAAAAAGAGGATATCCTGACAGCATTGATATACCAAGGAAAAGTCATCTATGCAACAAAATCATGTCTGCCAAACACTCCGCTTCAAACAATAATGGGATACAACGACCAACAAATGAACTGGTGCGAAAAAGCAGAAGCCGAAATGTGGGGCTTTATGATAGAAGAGAAACTACTCTACAACACAAACCCTTTGGATAAAAACAAACTCATCAACGACGCCCCATACACCTCTTATTTCGGACAAACATCACCCGGCAGAGCCGCATTATGGTGTGGCTTCAACATCGTAAAAAACTACATGAGACTACACCCCGAAATAACTATGCAAAAACTTTTTGAAATAGCCGACGCTCAACAAATTCTCATAGGTTCGCAATACCAACCATAGAGCAAACCCTAACGCACATCTTCACAAATGAGTGCTAATAAAAACTAAAAAACAACTACACGATACACAATAAGCAAAGTATTATTAACTTTGCACCGTTTATTAAATAAAAAACAAACATCAAAGAAAAGCAGCAATGCAACCTCAGTCATTCGTTAAGATTTTTACAGGAACGTCTACACGTTACCTTGCCGAGAAGATCAGCAAATCATTTGGTCAAGAACTCGGAGAAGTAGAGAAAATAGAATTCAGCGATGGCGAATACACCACGAAGTTCGATGAAACGATACGCGGTTCGCACGTATTCTTAATACAGAGTACATTCCCACCTGCTGACAATTTATTTGAATTGTTAATGATGATTGACGCAGCAAAGCGCGCTTCTGCAGCTCGCATCATAGCCGTGATGCCGTATTTCGGTTATGCTCGTCAGGACAGAAAAGACCAACCGCGTGTCGCTATCGGAGCAAAACTTGTTGCCGACCTCCTCACAGCAGCAGGCGTTGACCGCGTTATCACAATGGACCTTCACGCCGATCAGATACAAGGCTTTTTCAATATTCCGGTTGATCACTTGTTCGCTTCCAATATCTTCGTTCCATATATAGAGAGTTTAAAATTGGAAGACATGGTGATAGCTTCCCCTGATGCAGGTGGCTCTAAACGCGCATATAGCTACTCTAAACACTTCGGTGTCCCAATGGTAATTTGCCACAAGTACCGTCCGCGTCCAAACGTCGTAGGAGAATTACGTGTAATAGGCGACGTCAAAGGCAAAAACGTAATACTAATGGACGACATGATTGATACCGCTGGCACTCTTACCGCAGCAGCAGATAAGATGTTGGAAATGGGTGCTCTATCAGTAAAAGCTTTCGCTACTCATGGCGTATTATCAGGCAAGGCTATTGACAATATCAACAACTCAAAGATTAACGAAGTCATCATTACCGACTCTATTCCGTTGAAAAGAGAATGTAGCAAGATAAAAGTGCTGTCTGTTGCTGACATGTTCGCCGAAACAATAGCTTGCGTATACAACAACGAAACGATAACAAAACATTTTGTTTTTAGAAAATAAAGTCGTACCTTTGCGACCGCATAATGCAAACGTGTGATGGGAGATTAAGCCTCCACTGCGCAAAATGCAGAACTTAATTTTGAGTAACACAATTTAAATTAAAATTCAAATGCAAACATTTGACCTTAAAGGAACAAAACGTGAGGCAGGTGGCAAGAAAGCCGCTAAAGCACTCCGCTCTGCAGGTAACGTACCATGTATCGTTTACGGTGGCGAAAAAGAAGTTACTTTCTCTGTAGCTGAAGGTGATTTCCGCAACTTGATTTACACCCCTAACGTTTACATCGTCAACCTCAACATCGATGGCGAAGTTAAAACTGCTATCTTGAAAGATATTCAGTTCCACCCGGTAAGCGACAAGATTCTCCATGTTGACTTCTTGGAAATCTTCGAAAACAAACCTACAACAATCGCTATACCTGTTAAGCTTGTTGGTAACAGCGAAGGTGTGAAAGCCGGTGGTAAGCTCCAGTTGGAAATGCGCAAGCTCAACGTAAAGGGTCTCCCTGCTAACTTGCCTGACAACCTCGAAATCGATATCACAAACCTCGGTTTGGGCAAGACTATTCAAGTTGGCGAACTCAGCTACGAGAACCTCGAAATTCTCAATGCAAAGAACGCCGTAGTTGTAGCCGTTAAGCTTACTCGTGCAGCACGTGCAGCAGCAGAAGCAGCTAAGGGTTAATAAAGAAACCAAACTAAGCAACATAAGCCTCGAACATTTATTGTTCGAGGCTATTTTATTTTTACCAAGTAATGATATTTTAAATTTATTATTACCTTTGCTATGTTTCAAACTATAATAAATGAAACAACTTCTTTTACATTGCAAAAAACGAACGCATCGAATACAACGACTTTAACAGAACAAAATAACTTTTACACAATAAATTATGAGACGTTTAATATCACTCACTTGCTGTTTAGCAGCCTTTGGTTCGCTTTACGCACAGGGAAATTTTAAATTTACGGTAAATGCCGCCAGATACGACTCTATCGAAGTGCAATATACCCCTGAAAAGTACAATGTCAAAGACCACGAGAAAGGAGAAACACCTAAAAATGTAATTTTATTCATTGGCGACGGCATGGGTGTAACTCAGGTCTTTGCCGCTCTTACTGCTAACAATGGTAATCTTTATCTCAACCAATTCACCAACATCGGTTTTAGCAGAACCAACTCTGCAGACAACTATGTAACAGACAGTGCAGCCGGAGGAACGGCTCTCGCTTGCGGAAAAAAGACTCGCAATGGTATGATCGGCATGTCGCCTGACAGTGTCGCTATTCCATCGATATTAGAACTTTCAGACAAAGCTGGTCTCTCTACCGGATTAATAAGCACCGTAGCTATAACTCACGCCACTCCGGCTTCGTTCATTGCTCATGTGCCCAATAGAAGTCTATACGAAGACATTGCATTAGATTTCCTCGACACCGACATTGACGTATTTATTGGCGGTGGTCGTAAATTCTTCAACAACAGAAAAGACGGAAGAAACCTTTGCAAAGAACTTGAAGAAAAAGGCTATAGACTATACGACAACTTAGAAGCTGCCAAAGACGACAACAAAGGCCATATCGGAATTTTAGCTGCCGAAGAACACATGCCTACAGCCCCAACTCGCGTTCCGACTCTCCAAGCCTCTACTCAAAAGGCTATCGACATCCTTAAACAAGACGACAAAGGCTTTTTCATCATGATTGAAGGCTCTCAAATCGACTGGGGAGGACACAACAATGTTATAAATGACGTTGTCAACGAGACTTTAGACTTGGACAAAGCGGTAGGCATTGCTCTAAAATATGCCGTTGAAGACGGAAACACTCTCATCGTTGTAACTGCCGACCACGAGACAGGCGGTTTGTCTGTTCTCAGAGGCAACCCCGGCAAAGCCACTCTGACAGGCGTTTTCTCTACCGGCGACCACTCTGCCGTTATGGTTCCTGTCTTCGCCTACGGTCCGGGTGCTGAAGAGTTCAGAGGCATCTACAACAACACAGAAGTATTTGACAAAATATGCAAACTTCTCTTGAAAAAATAATGACCTCATGCAAACATTGATAGTTTAAACTACTTTTAAACACCGCTTAAACGCCATTTAAACGCCGTTTAAACACTATATCATAACGCAAAAAAAACATATAAATTCATTGCTTTACTATGATTGTAAACAAAAAATAGTACCTTTGCAATGGATTTGCCGATATGGCTCAGTTGGTAGAGCGTCGCATTCGTAATGCGTAGGTCGCGGGTTCGAGTCCCGCTATCGGCTCAAAAAAGATATGGAAGCGAAATTTATTTACGCTTCCTTTTTTATATCTTGCACCTTATATATAACCGAATAACACCTGACAAATGAAACATTTCACTACTCTAATCGCCATTATTCTTGTTGCCGTAACTTCTTACGCTCAACAGCCGGGTATCAACCCCAAAAACCTATCCGACTGCAGAACTGCTCAACTTAAAGGCAATGTCGCTACCTTAAACGAAACGATAACTGCCATTGATTACAGCCGACATACTATAGTATACGGCAACATCACCGCTATATCAAAAACATACTACAACGAAGATGGAAACATAACAAAAAAAGAACTCTATGACGGCAATGGCACTCTTATCCAAAAGACTATATACCAATACGAAGATGGACTAAAAATCGCAGCTACAACCTACGATGCCTCTGACACTCGCACTCTTCAAACTCTTTATGCAAATACCGCCGACGGCTTCTGCGCCAGACTACGTTGCACGGATGCTATTGGCGTCACTATAAGCACAAGCGAAATAAGCATTAAAGAGAATTGGACAAAACAAACCGAAGAATTTCAAGATGGCGAAATTGTCGATACCGAATGGTTCTACAACAACAAAGGAGAACTTATAAAGAAAATCTCAAACGGCCAAGAAACAGATTATATCTCCACGATTACACTCAACAACAAAGGATTTCCGATAAAGAACATTGTCAAAACAAACAACTCTCGCACTATATTCGAATTCGTATACGGCAAAATATCTCCAGAGGGCAATTGGCTCGAGAGAACTGTATACAAAGACGGAATTCCTATCGAAAAACACGAAAGAACAATATCTTTACATTAAGATTACCCTATATGCCCAACTTGCCATTCAGATAGTCAAGCCATATCTCTGCGGCGACACGTACCATCATGGCACATGGACGTTTCTTGTAATATGCTTCAGTACGTTCTTCCGGTTTGCTTTCCGTCGTCGGAACAACTCCTTTTCCTCTCAGAAGTTCTGCACATGTCAATGAACCATTGCGACGTCTAAACTCCTCCGCCAAACGCTGTACCAAAACATAATTGCGTTCTTTCCCCTTCGCATCATGCTCCGTTGAAGAACCTGTCTCCAATCCGGCAAGAATAAACATTCCACATGCCGCTCCGCACGTCATGCGCATTCGACCTATTCCGCCACCAAACGACGCCGACAATCGTAACATTTGCTCCTCTGTGATTCCATACGCATCTGCCCACGCCGCACTTACCGACTGCGAACAATTGTAACCCAAAGAAAACAACTCCACGGCTCGCTCTACCCTTTTTTCTGATGTTTTTTCCATGTAAAAGCACATTTATGAAGCAAAGTTAATTATATTTGTAGAAAGTCTGATCTCATGAACACAACAAAAAGATACATATCATTACTATTATCTCTTCTTATCATCGTTTTTGCGGGGTATATGACTTGCTGCGCTCCTCAGAAAAACAATATCACCTACACCGTCACAACACTGCCCCAAAAGGGAGGTAAAAAACCTCATGCTACACCCCCTTCAAAGAAACAAACAACACCGACAAGTTCGTCTTCGTCAAACCTTAGTTCTATATCTAAAAAACTGGGCATCAATGTCACAAAATCCGATAATCAAAAACTATACAGCGAAGCAGCATCGTGGATAGGCACAAAATACAAATACGGAGGAACATCAAAAAGTGGCGTCGACTGCTCAGGTTTTACTTATCTGATGTATAAAAGTGTCTACGGCAAAACTCTAAGCCGACAATCCGAAGCCATTCTTAACAACAACTGCAAACGAATATCTAAAAACCAACTTAAAGAAGGCGACCTCGTGTTTTTCCGTACCGATGGCAAAAAGTCATCTAATCCTAACCATGTCGGCATCTACCTCAAAAACAATAAATTCATTCACGCAAGTTCCTCTAAAGGCGTCGTAGTGAGCGACATTACGACTGACTACTACGTGAAAAACTGGATTGCCGGAGGTAGAGTGAAATAAGCTATTCCACAACTGACGTCACAGTACCATCTCTCAACAACGTCTCAACGACATCGCCTCTCTTCACTTCTTTCGCCGATGTCAAAGGCTTCCCATTGTGCATAGTCATTGTATAACCCTTGCCAAGCAATAGTCTCGGGTCTCGTGCCCTGATAAGGTTCTCGATGCTCTCTATTCTCATTCGTTGAGCTGATAGTATATTCCCCGACACCAACGACAAAGTTGAATACAAACTATCTATCTTCGCCTCTCTTGTTCTGACAAAACCGTTGACAACCATTCTCAACGACACCAACAGCGATTCTACTTTTCTGCTGCGCTCTTCGAAATAACCTCTCGCCAACATCTTTACCTGCTCTGTCATTGCCTCCAAATGATTGAGAAACGACAGATTATGCGCTATAATAAATTCGGCAACTGCCGTCGGCGTCTTTAATCGAGTATGGGCAACTATGTCCGCCACCGAATTGTCCCTTTCATGCCCTATTCCGGTAAGCACAGGAAGTGGGAAATTAGCTATGTTAAATGCTAAATCATACATGTCAAAACATGCCAAATCACTCCTACTGCCTCCTCCTCGAATTATTACCACAACATCGGGTTGCTGCTCCGCCAATGCAATACGCTCAAGAGCTTCGATGATGCTCGCTGATGCTTCCTGCCCTTGCATAAGTGCCGGATACAACGTCAACGATACTTTAAATCCAAAAAGATTATTCTCTATCTGTTTGCAAAAATCCCCATAACCGGCTGCCGTCTCTGCCGAAATAACTGCTACTCGTTGCAATACCATAGGCAAAGTCAACCCCTTATTCATATCAATAACACCCTCTTGCTCAAGACGCATTATTGTCTCACGTCGCTGACGCTCTATATCCCCAAGGGTATACTCACTATTTATGGCTGTGATATTGCCCGAAAGACCGTAAAGTTCATGATACGTAACAGTAACATATACCATAACCTTCATTCCCTGCGCAAGTGTCATTCCCGTATCCTGCTGAAACTGTGGCAAGATACGTTGAGCACAATTCTGCCATATCGTCGCACGAAGCTTTGCCACAGCATTGCCACTGACAACCGACTTCTCTATCAATTCCAAATACACATGACCACCGCGATAAGCACTTACTTCGCTTATCTCCGCAACAACCCATGCAGATATATGCATATCCGATATAGCCTGTCGCAATCCCGTTGTCAGTTCGTATAATGATATAGCCTCCATAGTAATGACAAAGATATATCTTTTGAGCACCAAATCAAATAACAACACTTTGTTCCATGATTTTGCTGCATTGCAAACGTAAAACAAGATATAATAAAACAAACATATACGAAGACATAGTTCAAGACCACGACAAAAGATAATGAAAAGTCAATCACACTCCCCGCCAACGAACACAACTACGTGTTTTCCTTTGACCCCCAAATAGACAAAACCTAAGCTCCTCAACTTGAAAAAGCAAAACAAAAAAATCTCAAATACACAAAAATGATATAAATCACATAAAAAAGAATTAAGGAAAAGAATAAAGCCTTATATTTGTGGCAAAATTATAAAAAACAAACACCGTGGATATATTCGACAAAATTGACCAGACCCAAGGCGGTTCTATTGGT
>CALAUL010000003.1 GCA_937892255.1 uncultured Bacteroidales bacterium
TTATGACACCAAAAGTAAGCATTATAATGGGCAGTACATCTGACTTAAAGGTCATGGAAGGTGCTGCAAAGTATCTTGATGAGATGGAGATACCATTTGAGATGAACGCTCTTTCTGCACATCGTACACCTCAACAGGTTATGGATTTTGCGCGAGAGGCAATGGGACGAGGCATTAAAGTCATCATTGCTGGAGCTGGTGGTGCTGCTCACTTGCCTGGTGTCGTGGCTGCTCTCACACCTCTGCCTATCATAGGTGTACCTATCAAAGCATCTATTTCGATGGACGGTTGGGACTCTATGCTCTCTATGATACAGATGCCTCCAGGTATCCCTGTTGCCACTGTAGGTATGGACAACTCTACAAATGCAGCTATCTTAGCTTCTCAGATTCTTGCTACAGGCGATGACGCTATCATGGAGAAGGTTATAGCATATAAAGCAACCCTTGAGAAGAAAATAGAGAAAGCTAACGCCGAACTTGCACAAGTCAAGACATGGAAGATGAAAACAAACTAACCAACACTATAAGACAATGAAGATAACAATTATAGGTGGAGGTAACATGGGTGGCGCTATAGCTCGGGGTTTAATTAACTCGGGATATATAGCTGCAGCAGACCTTACCATTTCCGACCAGAGTGACGCTGTCTTAGAAGCATTCGCAGCTTTGGGCTGTGTGACAACAAAGCAAAATAGCACTGCTGTCATAGGTGCAGACTTGGTAATAATGGCTGTCAAACCATGGATAGTGCCGAGTGTATGTGCGTTGATTAGTCTGACATTGAGTCCCGACACCCCCTTAGCAATAGTCGCAGCAGGTGTTAGTTTTAAAGATATCATAGAACACCTCAAGCGAGACACTGCCCTTTTTACAGTTATGCCAAATACAGCAGCTGAAGTACGTGAGTCTATGACTCTAATAGCAGCCAACAAAGCAACAGATAAGGAGAAAGCATTAGTAGAAGAGACATTCAGCCAAATAGGCGAAGTCTTTTTCACAGAAGAATCTTTGATGAGTGCTGCAACGGCAGTATGTGGTTGCGGAACAGCCTATGCACTACGTTATATCCGTGCTGCAACAGAAGCCGCTGTTCAACTTGGCTTCCGCGCTGATGTCGCTTCTCGTCTTGTAGCTCAAACTGTCAAGGGCGCTACTCAAATTCTCTTGACCAACAATACTCACCCTGAGGTCGAAATTGACAAGGTGACAACTCCGGGCGGTTGGACAATAAGAGGCCTTAATGCTATGGAACATGCTGGATTTTCTTCAGCAGTGATAAAAGGTATAAAGGATTCTATGAACAGCCCTATGCACGTGATAATAAAGAATAATACCAATGAATAATATCAAACCAGACTACAACAAGACATGTGATGGACTTATCCCTGCTATCATACAAGATGCAGTGACAAATAAGGTCCTCATGCTTGGCTACATGAACGAAGAGGCTTTTGAGATAACAAAAAAGACAGGTAAAGTCACCTTCTTCTCTCGTACTCGTCAGAAGATATGGACTAAAGGCGAGACATCGGGTAACTTTCTCAATATGGTATCTATGGCTATCGATTGTGACAACGATACATTGCTCATCAAAGCCAATCCTGTAGGTCCGGTATGCCACACAGGTGCTGACACTTGTTGGGGTGAGTCTAACAAACGAGATTAGCCGACGTCGTGAATCCTATTGAGATAATCAAGCAATACTATGACCCTGCAAGCGAACTCTTTGCTATCCTTACAGGGCATTCGTTGGCTGTAGCTGATATGGCTGTTGAGATAGCCAACAAACATCCTGAACTCAACGCCGATATGCAGTTTATCTATGAAGCTGCTATGCTTCATGATATTGGCATTATACGCACCGATGCTCCAGGAATAGGTTGCCATGGAGATATGCCATATATATGCCATGGTATGTTGGGCTGTATGATGCTCCTTGAACAAGGTCTCGAACGTCATGCTATGGTCTGCGAACGTCACACAGGCGCAGGTATAACAGCAGAGGATATCATCACTCAAGACCTACCACTGCCTCACAGAGATATGCTCCCTATATCCGTAGAGGAAAAGATAATCTGCTATGCTGATAAGTTCTTCTCTAAATCACGCGAATTGTCATATCGCAAGACATTTGAAGAGGCACTTAAATCAGTAAGCAAATTTGGTGATAGTTCTAAAGAGCGTTTTCTTCAACTACATGAAATGCTAAAATAGCATTGCTACAAAAAGAGTTACATTATACCATATAACACAGATAAGACATATGAAACCATCACAGACATTTCACAATCCGCAGTATGGACATAATTGCGCACAAGCTGTTGCGTATAACAACATTCAGCTCTTTGATGACCCTAATGTAGTAGCCGAATATAAGGCCTACGGAGGTGGACGTGCTGAAGGTGGTGTCTGTGGTGCTCTTTATGCTGCTATGCAGGCATGTCCAGAAAAAGCAGAACTCATCAAAGAACGTTTCACAGAGCGTGTCGGTGACTGGCGTTGTAAGGAGATAAAGCAGAATATGAAGACTCCTTGTCCTGACTGTTGTGATATAGCTCATGAAGTGCTAAACAATGTCTTGTCTGAAAAGTAAGTCATGGGGCATCTCTCTGCTAAAACCAAACAGATACTTAAGTTTATACTCAAGTTTGTCGTCTCTGGCGCTGCTATAGCTTTTGTAGTGTCAAGGATAGATCTACAGCAGACATGGCAACAAATGACGTCTGTAGAATGGCAATTTCTCTTGGGAGCACTCATAGTATACTCTATATCACAGATGCTAAGTGCTATGCGCCTCAATACACTCTTTGTCACTCTGCCGTTGCCTCTGGGAACATTTATGAACATGCGCCTTTATTGGCTCGGCATGTTCTACAACTTCTTTTTACCCGGAGGTATAGGGGGTGACGGATATAAGGTGTATTACCTGAAGAAACACTACCGTCAGTCTGTCAAAGATCTTGTACGTGTCATCTTTGATGACCGTCTCAGCGGACTTGTTGTTATCGTCATATACCTCTTACTCTTCGTTAGTCTTGGACTTGACGAACTGCCATTGCCTTATCGTGAATACTATTGGATACTCATTCCATTGGCTTTGGGGGTTTACTATTTGTTTTTGTATCTGACAGCCAAGGAGTCAACAGCAGCGTTTGTTAAGGTGGTGTTGTATTCGCTCCTCGTTCAGGGATTGCAGATGACAGCAGCATCGCTTATCCTCGTTTCACTTGCAGGGTGGAACGCCTCTATACTCAACTATATGTTTCTCTTCCTTGTTAGCTCTATAGCCTCAGCTGTGCCTATCACGTTGGGTGGAGTAGGAGCACGTGAAATGGCTTTTATAATCGGTTCGTCTTATCTTGGAACAAGCGAGTCCATAGCCCTCTCTCTATGTGTGCTCTTTTACCTCACATCTCTCGTAAGTGCTATACCTGGATTGTCATTTGTCATAAGACCATCGCTTATCGAAGGTAAAGAACATAAAGGAACACATTTGTACGAACACTAAACTATCATTTCAACCAACCAAATAGGCAAAGTTACTCTTGCTTACACTATGCCATGGCGAGAAATGGTACATAAATATGACCGATTATGAACAAAGTACATTTTATAGCCATTGGTGGTGCTGTCATGCACAACCTCGCTCTTGCATTACATCACAAAGGATTTATTGTCACTGGTTCAGATGACGAATTCTTCGAACCTTCAAAGTCACGTTTGGCAAATGCAGGTTTGCTCCCTCAGACAACAGGTTGGCATGCCGAACGTATCACTCCTGACCTTGATGCAGTGATACTTGGTATGCATGCCCGTGAAGATAACCCCGAACTTATTGAAGCACGACGCCTTGGTATCAAAGTATATTCATTCCCTGAATACCTATATCAGCAGACACGCAATAAGATACGTGTTGTCGTAGGTGGCTCACATGGTAAGACAACAACGACATCGATGATAATGCACGTCCTTCGTACCTTAGGCAAAGACTTTGACTATATGGTAGGGGCTCAAATAGAGGGCTTTGACACAATGGTACGCCTGACCGAAGAGGCTCCTGTGGCTATCTTCGAAGGCGATGAGTACCTATCTTCACCTCTCGATTTGACTCCTAAGTTTCATCGTTACAAACCTCATGTGGCTCTCCTGACAGGTATAGCGTGGGACCATATCAATGTCTTTCCTACATGGGACAACTACGTCAGCCAATTCGCAACATTCGCTCAGACTATCGAACACGATGGGTCTCTTGTCTACTTCAATGGTGATGAACAGCTTTGTAAAATAGCCCAGCAACTACGCAGTGATATAAAGGTATTACCTTACGCAGGTCTTGACTATTGTCTCAATGGAGACACAACAGTTGTCACATACGAAGGCCAACAGTACAACATCAATGTCTTTGGTAAACACAACATGCAAAATATGCATGGTGCAATGCTCGCATGTATGCAGATAGGTGTCGCACCGCATGATTTCCTTCGTGCCATAGAGTCATTCTCTGGTGCAGCCAAACGACTACAGAAACTAAAAGAGACAACATCAAGTGTTGCATATCTCGATTTTGCACACTCTCCGTCTAAACTCAAAGCAACGACAGAAGCGGTCAGAGAACGTTATCCAAAACGTAAACTCGTTGCAGTCATGGAACTTCATACTTTCAGCTCGCTTACAAAAGCATTCCTCCCTCAATATGCGCACACTATGGATGCAGCAGATATGGCGTATGT
>CALAUL010000004.1 GCA_937892255.1 uncultured Bacteroidales bacterium
ACTGAATTTATTTCAAACCTATACATCAATTGCATTTAAAAGTTGAATCTAGGTAATAATAATAGGGATATGAGCGAAACAATTCACGACAGAATCAAGGAGATGGTCGATCGTCTGGCGGGTGGCAAAAACACTGTTTTTGCGAATACTTTAGGTGTAAGTGAGGCTAATATTAGAGGATATATTAAGAATATTATGCCCAAGTATGATGTTTTGCGGGCAATCGTGACTTCTTACGGTGTTTCCGCTCATTGGTTGCTCACTGGTGAGGGTGATATGCTGAGGGGAGAGGGAGATGAGGAGATCAAGAGGGGTGACGATGATTCTCTTGATGGTCGTTTGTCCAGTATTATAGATGTATTACGAGAAGAGAACAAGAGGCTTCAGGACGACAACAGAGAGCTTAATAGGGAGATAGGGCGTCTTGAAGTACGCCTTGAACAAGCCCTTTCGAACAAGGAGTAGCCTCACACGCGCCGCCTCACACAGAATTTAACCCTTTTGAATTGTTATAATGGTGATTTTTAGACAATTATAAAGATTACAATTGTCAAATTCGTGCGTTTAAGTGTCGTTATACATATCAACTCACGAAATAACCCTATCATATACTATACAACTCAACACGTTATTAACTCTGATTTGTCACCTAAATGTCACCTAATAGCCCTTTTTTGTCACCTTGTCGCGTACTTTTCAATTTGAGATGTAATCAACATAATATATAATCACACTCTTTTAGGAGGCTCTTTTTAAGCGGTAAGAGCGTCGGTTGATTATATATACAATATGGGCGGAAAACGCAGTATATACCACGTTTTCCGCCCATCATACATACTTATATTATCTTCGATTAACAGCCGATATACACACGCTACATACGCCTTCACTCATACACATCCCACACCGGCTATTAATTAACTCTTATTTCACCCTAATGTACTTTTCTATTTGAGACTCATCTTTGCGTAATTCACATTATATCAACATTCTACGCCATTTTAACCTTTGTACTTTTCTATTTGTGGTGGGTAGATATTTGAAGTAGGTCTATAGGAAATACTTTATATGGAGTATAGCTTCATCGAAGTTGTAAGGAGAGAAATTTATGTGTGTATTTTCTCATCTTTTGGGGTTGTCAATGTGATGAATTTGTATTTCTGTTAATCATATTTTAAGTTAACAGAAGTATGTTAGAATGGCTTTATAATAGCGTTCGAAAAGTTTTAAAAACACCCTTGAAGCCTTTTGAAAATGGTTTTATTGAGATAGACTAGCGGAAGGTTAAGTAGACAGTAATATTCTTTTATATATCATTGTTTCACCATGGTAATTATGATATGGATTACACGGATTAGAAGACTACTGTTGTAATCCCTTTTTACAAATATATTCGTTTTTCGCTTGTTTAGCTTTCATTATAGAGATATTTTCATCTTGAGTGCTCCAATTTTCTTTGTGGTGTAGATGATATTGAACGGCTAAGTTTCTTGCAGAGACTAATTTGTAGCCTGCGGCTTCGAAGCGCCATGTGAGGTCTATGTCTTCGCCTATTGCAGGGCGTATAAAATCTTCGTCAAATCCATTGATGGTGTAGATAGCTTGTTTGGAGAAAGACATGTTACACCCTTTTAGTTGGTACATTTTACGCATTTTTGGAATAAACCCAAGTATAGAGTTAGGTGCTATGAAAAAAGCCTCTTCGACAAAACCATTCCCTTTTTTACTGAAGAGTAGGCATTTTAGCAGTCTTTTGGTTATGAGAGGTATGTTCTCGACACTTACTTTAAGTAGTTCGCTAAGTTGAGCGTTAAGTTTAACCCTTTTACCAGCAACGATGTTTTTCTCATTTGAGAGTTTCAGATGGTATTCCACAAAACGAGGGTGAAGTACGCAGTCTCCATCTACGAAGATGAGCCAATCGCTTTTAGAGGCTTTGATAGCGTTGTTAAGAGCTTGATTCTTACGCCATCCTACATCGGGTTGAGTGAGGTGTTGCCAGTCGTTTTTGAAAGGGTAGTTTTTGCAAAACGCTTTCATTGTCTCATGTTCTGCGTCTTCGGATATTATTATTTCAAAGTTGTTTTCTGTTTGTTGTCCAAGTGAATCTAATACTACTTTGAGAGCCTCTGTATTGTTGTAGACAGAGATAATGACTGACGCTTTATAACTTTTCATGAGGTTTTGTTGTCTTCTGATTATTATGAATGAAATAGTTAGGTGGGAGTGTCTGTTAATTGAGGTCTGAGAGAGAGATTATTGTCTTAAAGGACTCTATTGTCATGGTTTGTTCCTTATCCATTATATGGGATAGGGGTCTCTTCCCATAGAATGAAGCCCATTGTGAGAATGTGCTTGGCGCACCGATTATATAGTCGCAAGATGCAAGACCATAGAGGTCGGTTAGTATACTGCCATTCTTATTTTTAAATATATCGCAACCATTGAACTCTTCTGCTACAATGTCTTCGTTAGAGCTGATAAAGAAACGCACGCTCTTGCCCTCTTTGCTGAATTCATCGCGTAGCATTACCATCTTCTCTCTGTATATATCATTTTCATAGTACCATACTCCACCTCTGAACTCTTTGTAGTCGCCACGTCGGATGTGGACCCCTATAGTGACATCGGCACTTTTTGTGTTCTCGAAAAGAGTTTTTATTTTGTTGTTGACGTCTTCTGATGGGGCGAATATGTCACGTAGTGTGTCGGCATGTTTTTCTATGTAAGCTTTGTCATAGCGTATCTCTTTCCATTTGGGGTTAAAGAGTAGACCGAGCGGTTTCTTAAGGGGAATTGTCTCGCCAGGTTTTAATATAAGGTGGACATAATTATCTGCGAGACGTACTAGTCCGTTGAATATCTTACTGCCAATACTGGCACGTATGCTCTTGTCGTTAAGATGTTGCTGGATGCCATATTTTTTGAGGTTAGGGAACATCTTTACGTACTCCTTGTATTGAAATAAGAAGCATACTTTTTCGTTAGCTTCTAAGGCATACGAAAGTATAGGTAAGTATGTGAATAGTCTGTTGCACAACTGATTAGTGTGCTTACTTATTATAATCATTCTCCTACTTAAATCCTATCTTGTTACCATCTTTATAAACATCGGTACGTATACGTTTCCCGCTTTCATTATAGATGTATATTTCACCATTTATTAGTTTACCCTGTACAAATTGTCCTTTACGACCTACTGTACCATCAATATTAAAGAGGGTAAATGTTCCTGTTCCTTTAAATTCGGCATACGGGTCAGAAGGTTGCATTGTCGGGACAATATCCTCCGAGCCTTGGAACTTGCCGGACTCGTCATAGACACGTTCCATCGTTTTCTGTCCTTTGTCGTTATATACCGACAATGTGCCGTTGATTTTTCCCTGAAACCAAACTCCGTCGTACATCACTTTGCCATTTTCATGGAAATAAAGTTGTTGACCTTGTCGGCGGCCTCTGTTGTCGTAGGTAAACTGACACGCTTTATTGCCGTTCTCGTGATAACGGTCGTATGAACCTTCCCAATGGTCGATATTCCAATAACCTTCCTCCATTACCTTGCCATCGTCAAAATAGAAGATGGCCTTACCTATGGCATCGCCTTTCACATAGGTTATAACGCTCTTCAACTGTCCGCTGGCATTTGTAGTCTTCCATTCACCATCTTTTTTTCCTGCTACGTAAACACCTTCTTCCACTTTCCCGTTTTTGCCTTCTATGCGCCAAAAGCCTTCTCTCAAACCATCTACAACGCGATTGAATTCATTGGTTTGAGCAACAACAAAAGTTGTCATCATCAAAAGGAATGTTATGATAGAGTATCTCATGACTTATCGGTTTTATTTTATAAAAGCGAAAGTAATAAAATTTGTCAATAATATTAATAAAAAAATGTACTTTTGTAGGTATTTTACTTATACACATCAATATTGTTGAGAGATGGCAAAGGAAAAGCAATCGAAATTAAAACGAAAATTACGCATAGCTATATATGTTGAGAATACGTTTGAGCAAATTTTCTCATGGGGCCTTACTCCTATAAATCTGTTTGCCGGCGTTGGCATGCTCATAATAGTTCTCATAACATGTGTCACGCTACTTATAGCCTTTACCGGTCTTAGAGAGTACATTCCGGGATATCCGTCAGGCGAGGAACGACGTCTGATAGTCAACAATATGCAACGTACCGACTCTTTGGTTCGTGAGCTTCGTCTGCGAGACAATCTCATTTCAGATATGAGATCGGTACTTTCCGGCGAGATTCCCGTCGAGGCATATAATCGCGATTCGCTCCTCAATGCTCATCGTTCGTCACATCGCAATATAGACTTCACAAAATCGGAAGCAGACAGCTTGTTTCGCCTACAGATAGAGCGCGAAGAGCAGTTTAACCTTGATGCCAACTATGCGCAAAACAGCGGATCATCAATCAATACCCCTATCGAGCTTACATTCCTTTTTCCTCCCATCAAAGGCTTAGTCACCAGCAGGTTTGGCGAATCTCGCGAACACTTTGGCGTTGACATTGTCAGCAGCGAAGGGGACAGAGTCGTAAGCATACTTGATGGAACGGTGATATTTGCCGAGTGGACAATCGAGACTGGTTATGTGGTACATATACAACATGACAATCATTTGATATCTGTTTACAAACACAATAGCAAGATACTTAAACGCGTAGGCACACGAGTTTTAGCTGGTGATGTCATTGCTCTTGTGGGGAATTCCGGAGAGCATTCAACCGGAACACATTTGCATTTCGAGATGTGGCATAAGGGCGTGCCATTAAATCCCGAGAATTACATTTCATTTGAATAATACAGATGGCGAATAATACAAAGAAAATAGCGATATTAGGCTCTACAGGGTCTATCGGAACACAGGCGTTGGACGTTGTCGAGAAACACTCGGAGCTCTTTGAAGTCGAAGTACTTGTTGCCAACAACAGTGTCGAACTTCTATGTCAACAAGCTCGTCGATTTATGCCAAATGTTGTTGTAGTGGGAAATGAATCACACTACGATGAGGTAAAAAAGCAATTAGAAGACCTGCCTATCAAGGTGTATGCCGGACAAGAAGCCATAGCTCAAGTTGTCCAGATGTCAACAATAGACATAGTCCTCGTTGCCCTCGTCGGGTTCAGTGGTCTAAAACCTACAAAATGCGCCATAGAGGCGGGAAAGACCATAGCATTGGCCAACAAAGAGACACTTGTAGTAGCCGGAGAATACATAATGTCATTGGCAAAAGAAAAGGGCGTAGCAATACTCCCTGTTGACTCTGAACACTCGGCTATATTTCAATGTCTGAACGGAGAACGGCATTTGTGTCCTTCGAAGATAATTCTTACCGCATCGGGAGGTCCGTTCAGAGGCTGGAACAAAGAGCAGCTCTCCGATGTAACACCACAAGCTGCTTTGAAACACCCGAACTGGGACATGGGAGCAAAGGTAACTATCGACTCCGCATCATTGATAAACAAAGGTCTGGAATCGATAGAGGCAAAATGGCTGTTTGACGTCAACCCCGACCAAATAGAGATAGTCGTACATCCGCAGTCGATAGTTCATTCGCTTGTCGAATTTGCAGATGGCAGCATCAAGGCACAACTCGGAATGCCCGATATGCGTCTGCCTATCCAATATGCATTGACATTCCCGTATCGTTTTGACTGTCCTGCTCCGAAATTTGACTTTCTCAATTATCCGCAACTTACTTTTGAGCAACCAAATAGGGAGGTTTTTCGTAATCTTGATATCGCATTCGAGGCTATGCGCTGCGGAGGAAATGTGGCATGCATAATGAATGGTGCCAACGAAGTGGCAGTGGCGGAATTTCTGAAAGGCAACATCTCATTTCTCGCCATGTCAGACCTGATTGAGAACACAATTGAGAAGTGTACCATTATATCCTCTCCGTCATTTGACGACTACTTTGAGTCGGACGCAGAGGCGCGTCGTATAGCGTACGAAATAATAAAGGGCAGATATGGGAAATGAACGAAGAATTCTTATGATGGGAAAATAAACAACGAATTTACACATAAACAAAATACATTATGAGCCGTTTGACTGTCATTCTGTTGCTATTGTTGCTTTCGATAAGCGGAACAACTCTTTTTGCTCAGAGCGCAAAAGGAGTCAGCAACCAACCTATTGTATTGTTCAACTGCGTGCAATACACCATAAAAGATGGATTGGTAAGCAACAATGTCAAAACAGTCTCTTCCTCGCATAACGGACTAATATGGATTGGCACCGACGACGGCGTGAATATGTTTGACGGCTATACGTTTAAAGAGTTCTTGCCATCACGACAAAAGGAACATCGCCTCAACGGAAAGAACGTATGTGATATCAAAGAACTCACACGTGGAAATCTTTTGATGGCCACCTCCGATGGTGGAATTTCGGTTTACGATCGTTTTTCAGACTCATTCAATGTCGACTGGAACCTTAACGACTCCACAGAAAATGTAGACTACACTCGTGCTTACGGAATGTGTCGCCGGAATGACGACATTTACATTTCATTTAACGGTTATGTGGTTTGTTATAATCTTAAGACACACGTTTGCAATTATATAAAGATAAACGACAATCCAAAGTATACAGGCGTCAAACGCGAAAGAGCAAAAATGGTGGTTGCAGACAACAATCGCCATATAATCACTATACTCGGGAAATATAGCCTCGGTGTCATAGACAGCAAATACAACATCATGAAAGAGGTTGTATTCAATGAATCTTTCTACATAACTGATATTTGTCCGATAGACTCTTCTTCGGTCTTTGTCGCAACATCGCAAGGATTGTATAAATACAACTTCATAAAAAAGACCTTTACCAAGTCATATAACTTTAGCAATGTATCGGTCGAAGCCATCACGCGTAATCCCTATGGAAGTTATTGGGTCGCCTACAACAACAGAGAACTTGCCAAATGGTCTTCCAACACCAATGTCATTCGTCCTGTTTTCTTTGGAAACTCGTATCTCAACAACCAAAGTGTTGTCCACGAGCTGGTAGAAGCTGATGATGGCATCTTGTGGATTGCAACCAATAATGTCGGACTTCTCAAGATAGACACTAAACGAGTTAAGATTAACACCATCGGAGTGCCAAGTGACTTACCGTCCAACTACATAACACACGACATCTTTGTCTCTAACAATCGGAAAGTGTGGGCAGCCATTGGTAATGATGGCATAACGGAACTTAACCTTCAAGATAGCGTGTTGACACATACAAGTATCCCTCAGTACAATGTATATAGTATCCATCAACGCCAAAACGGAGACTTGTTTATCGGCACAACTCAAGGACTCTTAATTCGTCACAAAGGCTCTAAAGAATTTGTTGACATACCCTTCCCTACTGCTGTAACAGACACGCTTGAACGAGTCATAGTCAATGAAATATGTGAAGATTGTCTGGGAAATATATGGCTTGCCACGCAAGTGGGAATGTTCTGCTACAATGGCGTAGATATAAGCATTGCCAATGGTGATGCAAAAGTCGCAGACTTCACATCGATATTTGAAGACAACGAAGGGCGAATATGGGCAGGAGCACATTCGGGAGGCTACGTCAAAGATCTTGGGAAAGACTCCTTTGAACGTATCAAAATTGACGATACAGACAGCAAAGGCTTTGCCGTGACATCTTTTGCAGATATTGACACAGCCATAGTAATTGGAACTTCCAACGGCATACTTTTCTATGACAAGAGAAAAGCGAGCATAGAGAAGTCTTCATACGAAGAAGAATTTGAAAATATTGCAATATATAGCATTGTAAATGATGGCAATGGTGTAATGTGGCTATCTTCTAACCGCGGTGTCTATTACTTTAAAATGTCAAATAGAGCCTTGCACCTATTCAACAACTATGACGGTTTGTCGTTCCTTGGAAATGAATGCCGCAAATTTTTTGTTCGAGACGGAAGAATCTATTTCGGACATGCATCATTGGTCAACATCATTCGCCCGAGCGAAATCCTTTTCAACACGCGTCCTGCCACAACAATTGTCACATACGTCAAATACGGACAAGCTGACGAATCGGAATCTGCGACAATGGTTAATGACTCGGTATTTGAAACAGGGTTTATGTTCAACGGCACACTCAAGATAGGTGTTGCCTCGTCAGACTTTACGACACCATCACGCAACGAATTTAAATACCGCATCAACGAAGGAGAGTGGCTTAACCTGCACAATTCAAATGAAATCCATTTGCCGGGTCATCTTCCGACAACATTGAAACTCGATGTCTTATCTTCCAATTCGGATAAGATATGGGGACGAGATGCCACTACGATATATGTGCGCATCATTCCGCCCATGTGGATGTCATTGCCCGCTATTATATTCTACATTGTAATGTTCCTTGCCGTGGTATGGCTCCTGCTCGACTTACGTTTCCGCAATATAAATCGGAAAATCAAACGTGTCGAGAGTGAAGCTCGTGCAAAAAAAGTTGTTGAGGCTCAACGTAACAGATTGGCAAAGATTCACAAAGACCAAACGGACTCTATCAACTACGCAAAACGTATACAGGAAGCCATCATGAGTCGTGAAGTGACAGTGAAACGCAAGTTCTCAAAACTCTTTGTCTACTACAAACCCAAAGATATTGTTTCGGGCGACTTCTACGGCTTCTATCATCGTGACAATATGACCTTTATTATCGATGCCGACTGTACAGGACATGGAGTGCCGGGAGCATTCTTGTCTATCCTCGGTATTGAGCACCTCTACAATATCATCATGAAACAGAAAATCAATGATGCAGGACAGATACTTACACAGTTGCACCGAGACCTGCACGAGACGGTGTTTAAAAACGGTGGTAAATACGAGGAGTTTAACGAAGGCATGGACTTGTCGATATCTATTGTATATCACAACGAGAAAATGATAAACTTCGCCGGTGCCATGAATGACCTTTATCTGATACGTAATAATGAGATATTTATGTATCGAGGTTCTCGACATTCTATTGGAACTAACGTATCTATCAGTGGCGAGGAAGACCGATTTGTATATGAAAGTCAAACTATCGAATGTCAAGATGGAGATATGTTCTATATGTTCTCCGATGGATTCGTCGACCAATTTGGCGGACCGGAGCAGAAGAAATTTAAACATCGCCGTTTCAAACAGATGCTCCTAAACATACATAAGTTGCCGGATAAAGACCAACGTATGATTCTAAATCAGAAACATAACGAATGGAAGCAACACAACGAACAAACAGACGACATCAGTGTCATCGGTTTTGAACCTTGGGCATAGGAGGAGTTTGAAATTATCGTCAATATGAGTTTAATCAGCATCTAAGGTTGCGAGTGCAGAACGTCACTACGGTATGAGTATCGACGAGTCTCCGTAACTTAAGAAGCGAAAGTCGTTGTTTAGGGCATAGTCGTATATGTCATGCCATTTTTCGCCAACGAAAGCGCCTATGAGTAGCAACAAAGTGCTGTGTGGCTGATGAAAGTTAGTTATAAGCCCTTCTACAATTCGGAATTTGTATCCCGGAACAATCATTATTTGGGTTTGGTTGTTGAGAATGTCAGTATCGTTTTCGTCGAGGTAGTCAATGAGAGCGAGCAGAGCATTGCGCACTTCGACATCTGACGGCAGACGGTATGCGTCCCATTGGCTGAGTCCTTCGGAAATATCCTCTCCGACAATGAGTTTCACACCAAGCCAATAGAGAGATTCGAGAGTTCGCACCGAGGTTGTTCCCACGGCAAAGAGCGGAGAGGTATTATTGATGAGAGCTTCGATAGCGTTGCGTTCTACAACGATATGTTCGGTGTGCATTATGTGGCTGGCAATCTCTTTTGTCTGAACAGGCTTAAAAGTTCCAGCTCCCACGTGAAGGGTTACATTGATAAGTTTATGACCATTGATGCGCAGTTGCGACATTATATTGTCTGAGAAATGCAGTCCGGCAGTAGGAGCGGCAACAGAGCCTTTGTGTTCGGAGTAGACCGTTTGATAACGCTCGGTATCAATATCTTCTGTCTCTCTGTTGAGATATGGCGGAATAGGTGTCACACCGGCGAGGTCGATGATGTCGGCGAAAGTGAGTGTGTCGTTATCCCATGAGAACTGTATCACAGAAGTGTTGTCGGTGATACTGATTCGTTTAGCAGACAGAATTACGGAGGTGTTATCGAAATGTAGATGTTTGTGCAATTCGCCTTCTTTCCATTTCTTTGAGTTTCCTACAATGCATTTCCACGCAACGCAGTGTGTAGCGACGAACGACTGTTGAATGTCGATTGGGTCGATTGGCTCCAGACAGAATATTTCAATCTGTGCACCGGTTGCTTTATTGAGTTTGAGGCGAGCTCTGATGACTTTGGTATTGTTGAATACGAGAGTTGCTCCACTGGGAAGATGGTCGGTAAGTTTGTTGAACTGAGTATGTTGTATGACACCATGTTTGTACGTAAGGAGTTTAGAGTCGTCGCGACGTTCGAGAGGGTAACGAGCAATCTTCTCTTCTGGTAGTTCGTAGTCGTATAGTTGAGTGTCAATATGTGGAATCATAGTGAGTGAGTATTTATTGTTTAGATACTTTATCGGGATTTTTTGCTATATAGTCTTTCCAGTCTTTTACGCCACGAGTTGTTTTGATAGGCGAAGAGGAAGCGAGGAAATGACAATATGCAGCGCCGAGAGCATCTGTTGCGTCTAAGTATTTTGTTATATCTTCGAAATTTAGCAGTTTGTGTAGTATCTTAGCCACAGTCTCTTTGGTTGCATTGCCTTGACCAGTGATAGACTGTTTGATACGCATTGGGGCATATTCGTTGACAGTCAGATTGTGCATTGTTGCGGCAGCTATGCAGACACCTTGAGCCCTACCGAGTTTTAGCATGCTCTGTATATTCTTGCCGAAGAAAGGTGCTTCTATGGCGAGTTCATCTGGTTTGTATGTTTTGATGATGTTGGATGTCTTTTCGTAGATACGTTGAAGCTTTGAGTAAGGGTCGTGAAGGTCTTTGAATTCTATGACGCCCATAACAACTACTTCGGCATGGTTGCCATTTACTTGTAGCACACCATAGCCTAAAACGTTAGTTCCTGGGTCGATACCTAATATGCGTTTGCTCACAATTCAGTCTCTTTCATTAGTGTAGTGAACGATAAGCAGTTTTCGTCTTTGAGTTTGACGAGGTCGGAAGTCAGTTGGCGGTTGAGTCTCTCTATGATACTAAGAGCTGATATTGACTCGCAAAGCCATTGGCAAGAGAATGTGAGCTCACCTTTCTCAGTGTTTTGGTTGTCAAATTTGAATATTCGTACTTCAGATGTGAGCGATTCATCATTGCAAGCTTTTTCTATCTGAGGTATATATGTTTGTTTCATCCACTGAGCCCACCAAGAGTATTCGGTAGGGTTGATGAGAAATGTCGTATTAAGAAGGTACATAGTTGTATCGTTGTTATTAATCAGTTTGCAAAGATAGTAAAAAACGTCTTTACTCTTTGTTTGTCAGATGAGATATATGTGAAGTGAAGCGTTTTATATGCTTTGGGCTGTTGTTGTTATAGAGAATAAAAGTATTACCTTTGCGATGAAATATATAAATGATATGATAAAGGTATACTTCGGAAATAGAATGTTGGTATTGGCTTATAATACGGAACTATATAGTATGTCTATGGACTTTAATGCGATACATGGTTATTCTAATACCAACGAACTTGCACAGTTCGTTGATAAGTTTATCAGACGAGAAGACTTGACAACGGGTTGTATATATTATCATAACTTAGCTATGTTAGATGCGAAGTTTAAGTCACTTTTTCATTATATCAATGCTGCGGGAGGCTTGGTTTGCAATGGAGAGGGACGATACCTTGTCATGGAACGCAATGGAGTTGTCGATCTTCCGAAGGGTAAAGCAGAAAAAGGAGAGAAGATAGAGCAAACGGCATTGCGTGAAGTAGAAGAAGAGACTGGTGTAAAGGTGTCGCATTTGGGAGATGAGATTTGTAGTACATATCATATATATAAGTTAGGTGATGCAATGGCACTTAAGCAGACACAATGGTATAATATGACTGTTGAGGGAGTGCCAGAAGTGACACCGCAGACGGAGGAGAATATCACAAAGATAATGTGGGTAGATGCTCAGGAACTACGACGACTTTCGGCAGAGAGTTATCCATCGGTGCAAGAAGTCGTGACAAAAGCCCTTGAAAAAGAGCGCAGATAAACAAAGAGATATGAAGAAGTTCAATATAAAATCCGATAGGCTCCTATATGTGTTAGCCATAATAGTAATGGGCTTATGTGCAGTGCGTTGCGGAAATCCCGGTACACCTACGGGAGGGCCTCGCGACCGCAAGCCTCCGGTGATGATAACGTCTACTCCTGCCATAAACTCCACAGGCTTCTCAGGTAGTATTGTCACCATAGAATTTGACGAAAACATACAAGTGAAAGACGCAACGAATAAGTTCGTCGTATCGCCACCGCTTCCCAAACAGCCCAAAGTGGAAGGACATGCCAACGTCATCAACGTACGCATGGACAGCGATACCATATTAGCTCCGGGAACAACATATACATTTGATTTTGCCGACTGTGTATCGGACCTCAATGAAGGCAATACACTCGACGATTTCACATTTACATTCTCTACCGGCGAGAGCACCGACTCTATGATGATATCGGGCAATCTTTTCGATGCCTCCAATATCACACCTTTGGCTGGCATATACGTCATCTTACAAAGCAACCTGGCCGATACAGCCTTTCGCACCGTAGCACCTATACGTATAGCCAAGACAGATACAGAAGGACGTTTTCAAATAAAAAACGTACCGGCAGAACGCAACTACCGAATATATGCCCTCGATGACAAGAATCGCAACTTCCTCTTTGATCAGCCGGGCGAAATGATAGCGTGGCTCGCCGACACCGTACGACCATCATGGGAGATACGTCATATAAATGACAGCGTACTTATTGACTCTCTCTCTACAGACACCCTCGAATGGAAACGGGAACAGATATTACGCGATAC
Organism: uncultured Bacteroidales bacterium; assembly: GCA_937892255.1. Taxonomy (GTDB): domain Bacteria; phylum Bacteroidota; class Bacteroidia; order Bacteroidales; family Marinilabiliaceae; genus W3P20-009. The sequence goes on from CALAUL010000004.1 coordinate 13,056, forward strand.
ACTTGTCTATACTCCTGACTCCCTCACACTCTTCGCCTTCATGGAAGAGACATACGACCAATACATCACATCCGACGAACGTAAGGTGAACAAACAACTGCGACTGACATTCAACAACCGTATGCCCAACAAGCCTCTCATAACATTTCCCGGTCAGGACAACAATGTATCACACTCAGTAAATGAATACTCGCTGCATAACGACACCGTCACCGTATGGCTTACCGACTCCTTAGTATACAAAGGAGACTCTGTGGTAGTGGCAGTACACTATCCGGTTCTTGACAGCATAGGCAACATGGTGCAGAAGTCAGACACATTAGACCTATGGTTCATAGACCGTAGCGAAAACGACAAATCAAGACGTCGCAATAAAAAAGAAAAAGAAAAAAAGGTAGAAGTACCCACACTCAAACTGAGCATGCCTCAAAGTATCGGTTCCTTTGCCGTACTTCCAATAACCAGCGAAACACCTTTTAGCATCTTCGAGTGGGACAGCGTCAAATTATACCAGAAAGTAGACACGCTCTATGAACAACGCGAATACACCATAGAAGAAGACACCGTTAATCTGCGCCGTAAAGCATTACGAACCAAATGGGAACCGGGCGCAGAATATAAACTTACCATCGACTCGGCAGCAGTAAGAGACATTTACGGACTACAATGTCGAGCAATAGAAGCAAAAATAATGGTAAATAAACTCGACAAATACGGGACACTCTACATCAACGTTGACAGCGTCCCCGACAATGCACTATTGCAACTCGTGAGCAACAACAAAGACGAGACCGTGACACGCCAAAACATCGTGCCCCCCCACGGAAAAGTAGCATTCCGCTATGTCAAACCCGGCTCTTACAAGATACGTCTTCTCTTAGATACAAACCACAACGGCAAGTGGGACACAGGCAACTATGACAAACGAATACAGCCCGAGACTCTCATATACTATATGGAAACAGTCAACGCTCGAGCCAATTGGGACATCAAAATAGACTTCGAGACAAAACGTTTCACACCGATGAATTACGCCAAGAAGTTTAAGATAAAAAACACATCACAACGTCGATAACGATAAAGATTTGGGAAACTTAAAAAGTCTTTATATATTTGCCACATGATCAAAATATTAGTATTCATAATCATCACAGCTCTCTCAATCATCAAAGCAGTGATAGAGAACAAGGCAAAGGCGAAAAGAGCACAACAGCCCCAATCAACGCCTTCGCCTGATGGTAGCACATATACCGAGACAATGTCCAAAAACCGGCCAACATACGAACCAAAACACGACGTAGAGTTGCCGACATTTGACACAGAGTATCGAGAAGAACTGCCACCCTATGAACCTATGATGCCAAACATACCAAAGGAGATACATATACCACCCGTAGCAGTGCGAGAGGTAGCCGTAACACCAAAGACAAAAACAAAGAGTGGCCCCAGACAAGAGGGTTCTCGAATAGACTTAAAGCCGAAAAAGAAAACACAAGCATATACCACAGAAACAGCCGAAACATCGTCGATACTCAACATTGAAGAGATGAGAAAAGCTGTGATATACAATGCAATACTTAATCGTCCAAACTATTAAGACTATTACTAAACAGGAATACATTTAAAATAGATAAATGAACTTTGTGATTTAGACAAAGGATCCTGAGATAACAACTTTCAGGATTCTCTTTTTTTATATCACAGACCTAAAGAATAAAAAAATATGGCAGTAAATTATGTAACAGCGGCGGGACTAAAAGAACTTAAAGATCAACTCGCCCATTTGGAGAGTGTAGAACGTCCTAAGGTGATAAACCAAATAGCAGAAGCTCGCGACAAAGGCGACTTGTCTGAAAATGCAGAATATGACGCAGCAAAAGAAGCTCAAGGACTCTTGGAATCAAAAATAGCAATGCTCAAACTACAAATAGCCAACTCACGAGTGCTCGACGAATCGAAGATAGACACATCATCAGTGCAGATACTCACCAAAGTAACAATCAAAAACATCAAAAACAACGCACAGATGACATACACCCTCGTACCAGAAGCAGAAGCAGATCTCAAAAGCGGCAAGATATCTGTTACAACACCTATTGCAAAAGGACTGATGGGCAAGAAAGTGGGCGACAAAGTTGAGATAAAAGTGCCATCAGGTCTTATGACATTTGAAATAGTAGAGATAACAATGTAGCAACACATCAACAAAACACACCATGGCATCAATATTCTCAAAGATAGTAGCTGGAGAAATACCTTCGTACAAAATAGCAGAAGACGAAAACTACTATGCGTTTCTTGATATAAACCCATTGGCAGAAGGTCATACCTTAGTGATACCAAAGAGAGAAGTTGACTATATCTTCGATATCGAGACGGAAGAACTTGCCGGACTTATGACCTTTGCTCAGAAAGTGGCAAAAGGATTGAAGAAAGCCGTTCCATGTCAACGAGTAGGAGTCGCTGTCTTAGGGTTCGACGTACCTCACGCCCATATACATTTGGTACCTCTACAAAGTGAAGCTCAGATGAATTTTAAAAACGAAAGAGTAACGTTATCGAAAGAACAATTTGAAGGAATTGCTCAGAAAGTAAGAGAATCTTTATAGTCTTTCGATGCAAACCCTATATCGGGCAAGACGGTTGACCCTATCGTGTTGGAATGTAAATTAAACACGTCGATGAGAAAAAAGAAGAAGTAGAGTAATCTGCAAATAAATAAAGAAAAAAGTAAGGCATTTTCCGTATGGAAATGCCTTTTTTGTTACGCAACAAGAAGAAACTTTCCATGTAAACATCAAGTTCATGACAAGAGGAACGATTACGAGACAAATGGAGACTGTTTTTACAATGGCACTGCAAAAAGATTGCAATGGTATTGCAACGGCATTGCAATAACGTTGCTTGAGAACTTTCTTGGAGGTGCAACAGATTACAATATGACATGTTAAAACATTATTCGAGTTCTTGAAATCACTATTCAACCATTATCCGAACATCGTTCTAACATCATGGAGAACATATAGCAAAAAGCAAAAAAGTATCCTACACACAAGGAGAAAGACACATTTTACCATCGCACGTATCATAGGAGATAAAAAACAAAGTGACATATTAGTTATTCTGCAGATAATTACTATTTTTGTAGGGTTATAAATTAAAGACGTATTGCACAACATGACAAAGGATTTGGTGATAATCCCTACTTACAACGAGAAGGAAAACATCACAGCAATTATCAATGCTGTATTTTCGTTGTCGCAGGAATTTCATATACTCATCATAGACGATGGCTCACCTGATGGCACAGCCGACATTGTGAGAGACCTCTCGCAACGATATAGTGACCGCTTGTTTCTCATAGAACGCTCGGGGAAACTCGGACTCGGAACAGCATATCTGACCGGATTCAAGTGGGCATTGGAACATGGTTATGACTACATCTTTGAGATGGATGCAGACTTTTCGCACCCGCCGAAGGATTTGATATCGCTACGTGACGCATGCGTAGATGATGGCGCAGACATGGCTATTGGATCGAGGTACATATCAGGAGTAAATGTTGTCAATTGGCCTATGGGACGAGTATTGATGTCGTACTTCGCATCGGTATATGTACGCATGGTGACAGGCATGAAGATTATGGACACCACAGCCGGCTTTGTGTGCTACAGCCACAAAGTGTTGGAGACTCTCGACCTCGACGCCATAAGACTCAAAGGATACGGTTTCCAGATAGAGATGAAATTTACGACATGGAAATTTGGCTTTAAGATAACCGAAGTACCTATCATCTTCACCGACCGCAAACAAGGTTCATCGAAAATGTCGGGAGGCATCTTCAACGAAGCTGTATGGGGCGTAGTAGGCATGAAACTAAGAAGTTTGTTTAGAAGTTACAAACGATGAAAACCCTCATAAAAAACATCACCATAGTCAACGAAGGTTGCGAGACGCTGGGCAACGTGCTCATAGACGGAGAGAATATAGTACGAGTGACGACCGACAATATAGAGACGGATTCGGACAAAATCATCGACGGCAGTGGAAAATTGCTCTTCCCAGGAGTGATAGATTCGCACGTACATTTCCGCGACCCGGGACTGACACACAAAGGAGACATAGAGAGCGAGTCGGCAGCTGCTGTAGCCGGGGGCGTAACATCATACATGGACATGCCCAACACATCTCCTCAGACGACAAACATGTCAGAATGGGAAGCAAAGATGTCAAGAGCCCAAGAGATATCTCATGCCAATTATTCTTTCTGGCTTGGAGCTACAAACGACAATATAGATACATTGCTCAAAGCCGACTATAAGAACATCTGCGGAATAAAGCTCTTCATGGGATCATCGACAGGCAATATGCTTGTTGACAACAACGAGATACTGGAAAAGTTGTTTGCAGAAGCCCCTGTAATCATAGCTGCCCACTGTGAAGACGAAACGATAATAAAAAACAACCTTGCCACAGCTCGCAACAAATGGGGCGAAGATGTACCATGGGCAGAACATGCCAACATACGTTCGCACGAGGCATGCTATAAGTCATCTGCCAAAGCCGTAGAGTTAGCAAGACGTCACAACACAAAGTTTCATCTTTGTCACATATCGACAGCCGAAGAGATAGAACTTCTCGAAGGCAACAACATCACAGGTGAGGTGTCGCCCAACCATCTGACATTCAACGACAGTCAGTACATCACAAAGGGGAGCAAGATGAAATGCAACCCATCTATAAAGAGCGAGAATGACCGTCAGGCACTTGTAAAAGCCGTTGCCGAACGACGCATAACAACGATAGCCACTGACCATGCTCCGCACACCGAAGAAGAGAAACAAGGCAGATATTTCAAAGCTCCATCAGGCATGCCTTCGATACAACACTCGTTAGTTGCAATGTTGGAATTTGTCAGCCAAGGCCAAATGAACTACACCACAATAGCCGACGCAATGGCGCATGCACCTGCAAAGCTGTTTGACATAGAGCAACGCGGATATATATGCGAAGGATATAAAGCAGACCTTGTCATAGTAGAACGACTTCAAAAACCACAAGAAATTGCAAACCTCTATAAATGCGGCTGGAGTCCTATGGACGGCATGAAATTCTCGCACAAAGTTTGTACGACATTCGTCAATGGCAAAGAAGCGTACAACAACGGCATCGTAAACAAAGAGACAAAAGGACAACCATTAACCTTCAAACGATGAAACAACTATCTCTCATACTCGCCATCGTTGGCACAATACTACTTGCCAATTCGTGTTCCCAAAGTTCAACGCCAAACAAAGATGTTGCCTACACCGACACGATAGTCTACAACGTACTGCTAAAGCCACAAGACGAATACGAGGCGGAGTGGCTGAAAGGTCTCAACAAAGAAGCCCTTCTCGACAGTATCTTTACCTCTATCTACTATCATGGAGCCGAAGTCTACGACTTTGCCGATGACACGAAGATGACCCTCGATGAAGTGAAGACACGCGAAATAGAAGACGAGAGATATTCTCGCAACAAAGTAGCAGTATTGCAATTTACCGAAGCATGGCGTTACGATGTCGTCGGAATGAAATTTGAAAAGAAAGTTCTCAGCGTTCACATAGCCTACGAAGTCATAGACTCAGAAGGCGTCTGGATAGGCAACAGAGGCGGATTTATTATCAAGATGAAACAATAAAATAAACACCTCATCACTGCAACCAACAACTTATGAAAATTCTAAAATACACATTATACACACTGTCGATACTCCAGACAAGCATCTTAGGAGCACAGACCATACACGTAATGTACACAACAGATATACACGGGGCATTTTTCCCCTATGACTATATCGTCAACAAAGAGTCAAACAACAGCATGGCGCATGTACACAGTTGGGTAGAGAGCATCAGAGACACAACCGACAACGTCATATTGCTCGATGCAGGAGATATTCTACAAGGCACTCCAACTGTCTACTATTACAACTATGCCGACACAACATCGCCACACATAGCACCAAAAGTCTACAACTACATGCAGTATGACGCCATTTGTGTCGGAAATCACGACATCGAAACGGGACATAACGTATACGACAAAGTGCGCAAACAATTCTCCGCTCCAATGCTGAGTGCCAACATCGTCCGTTCCGACAACGGAGAACCATATTTTACACCGTACACCATCATCGAAAAGGCTGGCAAGAAGATAGCCATCATGGGGCTCACAACACCCCACGTGCCTCATTGGTTGCCCGAAACCTTCTGGTCCGGAATGCGATTTGAAGACATGGTAGAAACGGCTCATAAATGGATGAAGATAATAAAAGAGAAAGAACAACCAGATGCCGTAATAGGACTCTTCCATGCAGGATACGACCACAACTACGGCAATCAAGACTCAGAAACACACAAAAACGAAAATGCATCACTATTAGTTGCAGAACAAGTTGAAGGATTTGACCTTATACTCATAGGGCACGACCACAAACTATACAACGAAAAAGTTAACGGACCCAAAGACCACAAAGTGACGATACTCGACGCAGGCACTGACGCTCACACGATAGGTTATGTAAAACTGACATTTGACAACAACGGTAAAGCCAACTGCGAGTCAAAACTCATCTCGCTTGCCAACATACAACCATCAAAAGAGTATCTCGACAAATTCAAACCACAGATGCATGCCGTCAACGCCTATTCGCACAAAATAGTAGGCAACGTACTACAAGAAATAAGAGCAACAGAAAGTCTCTTCGGAAGTTCGGTTTATGTTGACATGGTACACATGAGCATGCTGAAACATACAGGAGCAGACATTAGCTTCTCCGCCCCACTTCAGATAAATACCGTAATAGAAAAAGGCAACTTGACAGTAGGCAACATGTTCTTACTCTACAAATACGACAATACCCTCAATGTTATAAACTTAAGCGGCGAAGAAATAGTGAAATACTTAGAATACTCATACGACCTATGGATTAGCAACCCAAAAGAGACCGGACACGTAATAAAGTTTGACAAGAAAACCAATGTCATAAATAAATTTTATAATTTTGACTCTGCAGCAGGGATAATCTATACCGTAAATCCGTTCAAGCAAAAAGGAACGCGAGTAGAGATAAAAAACATGGCTGATGGGACGCCTTTCGACATAACGAAGCAGTACAACGTAGCAATAAACAGCTACAGAAGCAACGGCGGAGGCGGACATCTCGAGTACGGAGTCGGCATTCCTCACGACAAGATTGCAGAACGAATGATAAAGACCGACACTCGAGACCTGCGAGGTATAATAATGAAAGACCTCATGCAAATGGAAAAGATAGAAATATCACCTTTAGAAAATTGGAAATTCGTACCGGAAGACGAACTATCACAACACATAAAAACAGATAAAAAACTATTTGAATAATGAAAACACTACTTAAAATCTTAGGCATTATCATTGCCGTCATCATTGCAGCATTGATAATCATTCCTTACGCCTTCTCTGACAAAATAGAGGAGATAGTAAAACGAGAGATAAACAACTATGTCGATGCGACAGTCGACTATGACGACTTCTCATTGTCAATATTCTCGTCATTCCCGGACTTGCGGGCAGGTCTTGAAGGAGTGTCGGTAATAGGAAAAGAGAAATTCGCAAATGACACCCTGGCATACATAGGACAATTTGCCGCTGATGTCGACATCATGTCAGTATTCGGAGAAAGCATTGCAATCAACAAAGTGCTTCTCGAATCGGCAAAAGTAAAAGCCATCGTCGCCTCAGACTCTACAGCCAACTGGGACATTGTAAAAGTTGCAACAGAAGACACAACAATCGTGGAAGAAGTTGATACAACAGCAAGCACACTCGCGTTGGACATAGAAGACGTAAGCATTAAAAACATGTACGTAGCCTACATAGACTCTACAAGCGACATGGCAGCATACGTCAATGATTTGAATCTCGACCTAAGGGGCAAGATGGTAGGTGACATCACAAACATCGACCTCCTACTCTCTATAACCGGTATCGACCTCGACATGGAGAACATGCGAATGCTCAACGGCGCAACAGTAAACTTCGACGCAAGAATAGAAGCTGACCTCGCCAACAACAAATACACATTCTCGGAAAACGAACTCAACTTCAGTGGCATACCTTTGGCTTTCGACGGATATGCACAACTCAAAGACTCGTCGACACTCGTTGACTTGAAGTTGGCAACCAAAGAAACAGGATTTAAGACTATCCTCGCCCTTATACCGGAATATATCATGAAAGACGTTCCGGGCTTGAAGATGGACGGCACATTAGACCTCTACGCCGATGTCAACGGAGAATACATCGACTTGGAACACATTCCGGCTCTTGATGTAGTATTCAAAATAAACAACGGCGTGGTTAAATACCCCGACCTACCTAAGTCTCTCAATGACATCAATGTCGATTTGTCGGTTAAAAACCCGGGAGGTTCGGCAGACCTCACAACGATAGACTTGAGCAAATTCCACTTCGAACTCGGCAACAACCCATTCGATGCAAAACTCAACGTTACAACGCCAATATCAAATGCCACCATAGATGCAATACTCAAAGGCATGATAGACCTCGGCTCTCTAAAAGATGCTCTACCTCTTGACTCAATGTCAATAGAGGGTATCGTCAACGCCAACTTGACAGTGACAACAGACATGAAAGCAATAGAGACAGAAGCTTACGAGACAATAAAAGCTAATGGCGCATTGGGATTGTCGAAGTTTACCTTTACAAGCACTGACTTTCCTCAGGGCATTCTCGTTCCCGAAGCTAAATTGACTTTCTCGCCAAAAGCTGTCGACCTCAACCCTCTTAAAGTAAACATCGGCAAGAGCGACTTCGACGTAACAGGCAAAGTAGAAAACTACCTCGCATACGCTCTCTCTGACGGAACTCTCAAAGGCTCAGTGTCTCTCGCGTCGAACCTCATCGACTGTAACGAACTCATGGGTGAGACCATAGCAGAAGGTGAGCCAACCGCAGAACCAACAGAAGAAAATGCCACTCCTGCTGACTCGACAGCTACGACATCTGCGGCAGACCTCGCTATTCCAAAGAACCTTGATATTCTAATCACTGCCAACATCAACAAACTACTCTACGACAAACTCACAATAGAGAACATCAAAGGCAAGATAGATGTGAAAGACGGCATAGCTCAACTTTCGCAACTCACGATGAATATGTTCGAAGGTTCTGTTGGTCTCAACGGCGCATACAACACTTCAACTCCTGAAAAACCAACCGTAGACATGGCTATAAACTTAAACAAAGTAAACATCAACACTCTGACAAACTCATTCTCTGTCATCGACTCGATGTTGCCGATAGCAAAACACGCTTACGGCTTAGTTGACTTGGCTATCAACGTAGACACAGAACTTGACGGAGAACTATCGCCGGTACTCGCAATGACAAACGGCAAAGGCTCGTTCCAATCGTCAGACATTCAACTAAAAGGTTCGGACTTCCAAGAGAAACTCTCCGCTCTGCTCAACAAAGAGAAATACAAAGAGTTGTCGCTCAAAGACCTCAATGTGAAATTCACCATCGAAAAAGGCAACATCATAGTAGAGCCGTTCAAGATGAAGATGTTTGACAAAAACGCGACCTTCTCTGGTAAACAAGGCTTAGACCAGACTATGGACTATCTGCTGACAGTACCATTCGAGAGAGCCGAAGTATTGTCAATGCTCGGCAATCTCAGCGCAGGAATGAACACCGAAGGCGAAGATGTACCTGTAGGCGTGGCTATCAAGGGAACACTTACCAAGCCATCACTCGGACTCAACCTCGATGAAGCTAAGAATGTCATCGTCGGAGAGGTGAAAGCCAAAGCAGAAGAAAAGATAAACGAAGCAAAAGAGGAATTTAAAACAAAAGCTGAAGAGAAGATAAAAGAAGAACTTCAAAGCAACGAAAAGGTACAAGAGGCTGCAGATAAACTCAAGAAGCTTTTCAAGAGAAAATAAGCTTTTCGCAACACGACTTCATGAGAGTGTCAGCAATCCTGGCAATCTCATGAAGCCACAAACAAACAGAAAGGTCGGCAAAACATATTGTTTGCCGACCTTTTCTATTCCCTTTTATAACTGCTATGCTTCAGAGCCGTTTAGACGCTCCTTAATCTTAGTCTCTATCTCTTCCTGAAGTTCGATATTGTCTTTCAAAATATTAAGCACGCTATCACGACCTTGTCCCAATTTCGACTCACCGTAGCTAAACCACGAACCGCTCTTCTTGATGATATCCATATCTACAGCCAAATCCAATATCTCGCCTACCTTAGAAATACCCTCACCATAGCGAATCTCAAATTCTGCCTTACGGAAAGGAGGCGCAACTTTATTCTTGACAACCTTAACACGTGTCTGCGAACCAACAACCTCTTCGCCATCTTTAATAGCTGTCACTTTACGAATATCTATACGAATAGAGGCATAGAACTTAAGAGCATTACCGCCTGTCGTGGTCTCCGGATTGCCAAACATGACGCCTATCTTCTCACGCAACTGGTTAATGAAGATACATGTGGTATTTGTCTTGTTGATAGTCGCCGTAAGTTTTCTAAGAGCCTGCGACATCAAACGTGCTTGCAAACCTACACGAGAGTCGCCCATATCGCCCTCTATCTCAGCTTTTGGAGTAAGTGCTGCAACAGAGTCAATGACTATGATGTCTATTGCCGAAGAACGAATAAGTTGGTCTGCTATTTCTAGTGCCTGTTCTCCGTTATCGGGCTGTGAGATAAGCATCTGATCCATATCTACGCCAAGCTTCTCTGCATAGAACTTATCAAAAGCATGCTCTGCATCGATAAACGCCGCTATACCTCCCATCTTTTGTGCCTCAGCAATAGCATGAATAGCGAGTGTCGTCTTACCCGATGACTCCGGACCATAAATCTCTATGACACGTCCGCGCGGATATCCTCCAACACCAAGAGCCAAATCCAAACCCAAAGAACCCGTAGGAATAACAGGTATCTGCTCTATCTTCTGATCGCCCATCTTCATAATCGTGCCCTTACCATAGGTCTTATCGATTTTATCCATCGTAAGCTTTAAAGCCTGCAACTTACTTGCTTTAACGCTGTCCATTTCCTGTTCTGCCATAACTTTTAATTCATCTTACATAATTAGACCCCTAATTTAAAACGGCTTTTCTACTCGCACAAGTTTTTTGATGATTATTTTTCAATTAATTTGAACAGCTTCCCAGTCATATATGTTAAAAAAAATAATGTTAAAACATTTGGATATATATATATATATATTGGCCCCTGCTTTAAAAACTTAAACATACAAACCATTAATCACAAAACCATGAGAAACAAAACAAATCTTAGTGTTATCAAGAAAAAATCTACTTTCTTGAAACGTGCCCTGCCGGTCTTGGGTTTTGCCGGCGCAACCCTGTTCACATCATGTGAAAAAGACGAACCAACAATACCATTACATGACACTACTTATGTCTGGGGAACAGAAAACTATGCCCAAATATTCCCAACCGATAACGTTGTTGCCTCTGCTGATTCTACATCTGTACGCACCGTATATTTACACTCAGACGGCGTTTGGTGGGGCGGCGCATTTAACATGAGCCAATTGCGCGAATGGGTACTGGAACCAGTACTGAATGATATACCAGAACACAACCGCCATAAAATCAAAGGCTCAGGCATAATATATCGCCCAGCATTCAGAACAGACGACAAACAAATGTTCACCAAGCAATACGAAGATAGTGTATGGCTAAGCAAAATGGGCTTCATTATCAAAGACCCAGCATACGGGCCCGTTGCACGTGATGCATACGTTTATGGTCGCTAGGAAGCATATAATTAAGATTTTTTTATTGCTCGCAATATAAATATTAGCTGCCATCCAACGAACAATAATAAAATCAGAAGAGAATAGGCTTCTCTTGTCTCTGTGATTTTTTTCAAATCGCAGAGACATAATATCATAGAGTCCTAAATTTATCATCTGCGCACAACATACAGCTTCGCTCGTCGAAATATAGCATGAACAAAAAAGAAACTTTTTCATCAAATCTTTTGCAATAATCAAAAATAGATATACCTTTGCAATCGCAATGACGAAGTCAGATCAACGTTCTTATGGGTATTGGAGAGTTGGGTGAGTGGCTGAAACCACCAGTTTGCTAAACTGACGTACGGGTAACCGTAC
>CALAUL010000005.1 GCA_937892255.1 uncultured Bacteroidales bacterium
AGTAAATCATTGGATGCATTGGTTGTCTTATGGTTTCTTTATGGACGAAAGAGAAGAAAAGAGAGATTGTCCAACTTTTAGTTCTGAAAAAACAGGGGTTAATGTAAACGGTAATTATAAGGGGGCAAATGTAGGAGCAGGTGTAGGAACTTCATCTACTCAAGTTTCAAATAGCGGTAGATATGAAATAATATGTCCTCATGGTAATAGTAATTGTGACGTTGTTAAATGTTAGTTAGAGAGTAAGTTTGTTTATTTGTTTAAAAACGAATAAATGGTTTAGAGGCTAATTACTTAAATTTGATTAGCCTCTATTTAAAATTTATATTAAATATGAGAAAAGCAATAATAAGTTTGGCGGTATTAAGCCTTGTAGGGTGTAGACAGATGGGAAATGGATATAGATATACATCCGAGCAGGTAGCGTCGATGGAGTTGGATAAGACCAAAGGAATAGAACGAGATTCAAGTGCAGTGATAAATATAGACCTTAACGAAGGAATGGATAATGACTGTTTGGAAATGACGGATCTTATTGATACTGCTGTATTTATACCGTTGGAAACGAATGAAGAGTCACTGATAGGAAGAATGGAACAAGTATTTGTGACAGAGGAATATGTATATGTTCAGACAGGTTTTGGAAAAGGTTCGGAGTTATTTGTATTTGATATAGAAGGAAATTTTGTAAACAAGATAAGACAGGGACAGGGACCTGGAGAAGTTTATAGAATATACGATGTGGCTTATGACCGTTATAAGAAGCAGATTGTTTTGTATGATCATCCATATTTGGCAATCTACGATGAAAAGGGAGATTTCGTGGAGAGGAAGCGGTTGCCATTTGGATTTAGATGTTTCAAGGTTACGGAGAATGGATATGTCTTTAAGACAGATGGAGAACCTCAAATAAACGGACACATGGGAGAACTCTCTAAACAATCGCTGCTTGTGACAGATAAAGATTTCAAGGTACAATATGCGGCTTTGCCACATCTCTATCCATCTTTTTTGGGAACACAGACATATTTGCATGACAATGGAGAGACATTGATGTTGACAGAGTGTATGAACGATACTGTATATGAGATAGTTGATAATAAATTAAAGCCTCGTTATAGATTGGATTATTCGGACCATAAGATTACAGCTTATTTAGAACGAGAGCCAAATGCGGTTTTATCTGATGTAGAGAAAGAAGATGCATATATGTACGAGGGTAGATATTATGAAACATCAACACATCATTTCGCATATATATCAAATCTTTATAAAAGAGAATATTTATTTTTTTTGAGAGATAAACAAAATGGACATTGTCGATATGGTCATACGATGCAATTAGATTTGTTGCCAATGAGTATGCAGATAGGCTCGACAAAAGAATACTTCATATCATCTCATTTTCCCGAGAGTATGGAAAATAATGAAATATATAAAAACAATAGGTTTATAACAGGAGAGGTCAAGGAGAAGATGTTGTCACTCGATGAGGAGTCAAATCCTGTATTGATGTTGTTTAAGTTTAAGCCAATAAGCGAATGAAAAAGAGAGATTTAGTTCTTTTGGGAAGTGTTATAGCCTTGCTTTTGGGGTTTAACATATACTTGATGTACAAGATACGCAGTGTCAAAAGAGATTGTCAGATATTGTTGTATTCGACATCAGAGTCTGTTAATGAACATGGGGCTCTATATACTTCTTTACAAGAGAATTATGTAAATAGCGGGTTGAGTTTGAAGAGTGTGGAGGCAAGGGATTCTTTGAAACAACCGTTTGATTTGCGGACATTGTTTGCAGATGGAAGAGGTAAAGTTTTGGTTGTTCGTTTTTCAGATAATTATTGTGCAAGTTGTGTTCAAAATTCGATAGAGACAATCTTAAAGAATAGGGATAATGTAGATACAGAAAAAGTTGTTTTCATTGGGAATAGTCGTCGCACAGTGGTTTTTTCAAAACAGATAGACCAATATGGCATAAGAGACTACGAGGTGTTGAATATTGCGGATTTGGGCGTTCCGGCAGAGGGAATGTCTTTTCCGTACTATTTTGTTATGGATAGCACATTGTCTGTTGAGGATTTATATGTGCCAAATAAAGCAACACCTGATATGGATTCTACATTTGTAAGTTTGATAATGAATAAATTGTAAAGTGGAGGAAAAGAATTAAGTTTGACGTCGGCAAGGCGCAATTTTGTGTCTTGTCGGCAGATTTTAAACTATGATGTTTCGATGAAGAAGAAACTTAAGACGATATTTTATTATCTTTTTGTGATAGGGGCATTGTTAAATTGAATAATATTGTTGTTAGTTCTATGTAATAATACGAAATCATATGAAAAAAGAAAGTATAAAAAAAATGCTAATTGCAGTAATGGTTATTATAGTGGCAAGTGTAAATGTTTTTACTATATATCAGCCTTTTGGAAAGAATGATGCAAGTTTGATGTTTGAGGATATTGAAGCTATGGCTTTTTCCGAATCTGAAGCAAATCAGCAGGAATGGGACAGATATTTAGAAGAGCGTTTTTGGTCGGGGTTTAACTGGTTTGAAAAACTCTATTTTAAAATGTGTGATGGTAAACAAATAGGTGTCTATATGTGCGTTGGAGGACTGGGAACTTGTACTAACTTTGCTGAAGACAATGAGCGAGATTGGAAAAATGCATGTAGATAAGTAGATGTGATGTTTCTTTAATTTTGTAGAACTAACAACAACATTTTTGGGGATTAAGAGGGGGATTAAGAACAAACTATGACGAAACATTTAATAACACTATTGGTTGTTACAAGTATGACTTCATGTGCAGAATTTTATGATGGAGGAAATACGATGTTAGCAAAGATGAAATTCAGAGGTCAGTACACAGATGAGATGCATGAGAATGTGCGGCTTATGCCTAAAGACTCAATAGTTCCTCAAAAGATAACTATTCCGGCGTCAATTTTTTACGAAGACAACACTACTATCAATCCGTTTGAAGTATTTGATTCGATAGGAGTCGTAAAATTGGAGACAACATCGGAGAGCGTGATAGGCGATATTGATAGATGTTACATTGTAAAAGATACTATCTATGTGTTGGATAGACTTTTATCAAAGTCGATAAAGCTATTTACTATGGATGGGAAATACGTTCGGTCTATAGGCGAGAGAGGAAACGGTCCGGGAGAATACACGCAAGCAACAGATATGTTTGTAAATGACAGTCTTGTATTGATATTTGATCAGAATCAGAATAAGTTGATACATTATACGCACGATGGTCGGTTGTTGAAAGATATGAATGTGCCTTTTTTTGCGACGCAGGTTGCAATGCTAAATAATGGAAAGTATCTGTTTGTCGGTAGTGGATTACAAAACTATCATTTGGATATAATCAACTATAATATTTGGATATGTGATACAAATAAAATCATAGAGTCAAAAGGATTTTATTGTTATCCTCTGCAAGGGGGATTGTTTTCGTTTGATGGCATGAAGAGAAGTTCGGAAGGGGAGTATTATTATACAGAAATCACATCCGATACGGTATATAGGGTTAATGAGAATGGAACATTGTCTCACATGTTTCTGTTGGATTTTGAGAAAGGAAAGTTGGATTTGGAAAGATACAAAAATGAAAAGAAGTATCTTAGGCGTGAATGGGAAAATATAGTAAAAGTACATAGTGTTTATGTCGTAGGAAAATATGTATATATAGATGCGTTTGCTTCAAAAATAGCGTATGTCGTATACGATAGAGAGAAAAGGGAATATGTGGCGAAATATTCATCTTTTAAAACAGAAGACAGTGATGTGACATATTTTTATCGTCCCATAATGGCATATCGGGATTGTATGGTTGTGTGGGGAGCACCATCGTCGGTATACGAACAGATAGATAAGGGAGAAGAGAAGAAGTATGAGCGAGATAGACTTTTCCAAATGTACAAAGGAGTAGAGACAGATGATAATCCGATGTTGTTTTTCTTAAAATTAAAAAAATGAAAGTATTTGCAATTGTTTTATTGTTGTGTAATGTTGTTTTAGATGGTTGCTTGTGTGTTTGGACTAATCAAACAGGAATGCAAAGTGATTTAGTTATTTGAAAAAGAATATATTGTAAAATGTTATATAATGGAAGACAGATGTTGAAAAACATGTAAAGCGATGAAGAAAAAACTTAAGACGATATTTTATTATCTTTTTGTGATAGGGGCACTGTTGTACGTGGGATATTATGTGATGATAGTATTTTTCATAGCGCGTTTCAGTGTTCCGAGTGATTCGATGATGCCTGCAATAAAGCCGGGAAGTCGTGCCGTGGTAAACAAGTTGGCTTATGGGGCACGTATCTTCGACGTGACGGATACCATACGTCATGGCGATATAGTTCGTTTGTGGGGATATTCGGAGCCACAACGCAATGATATTGTCGTGTTTAATTTTCCGTATTCAAAAGATTGGTTGTCGATGCGATTCGATGTCATGAAATATTACGTCAAGCGCATAGGTGCGTTGCCGGGAGATACCTTTGAGATAATAGACGGATACAATAAAGTGCGAGGTTTTGAAGGTAATATAGGCTCAAAATCGGGGCAGGAAGCTGTTGAATATGGCACACGGACAGCGCAAATGGCACAAGATAACTATATAGAGATGATTAGTTTTCCCCATGACGAGGCATTGGGTTGGACAATACGAGATATGGGACCTGTCTATTTGCCACGAAAGGGAGACACGATAGAGCTAACACGCGAGAATTGGCTGTTTTACGGACGTTTGATAGAGTGGGAGATGCGAGGAGAAGGGGAAGTGGATAAAACGATGGAACGGTATACTTTTAAGGAGAATTACTATTTTGTTTTGGGAGACAATGCTGTCAATTCGCAAGATTCGCGATATTGGGGACCGTTGCCCGAGGAGTTTATTGTAGGACGAGTGGATATGTTATGGTGATAAGAGCAGATTGGAGAAAGTGGGTGGCGTATACGATGGCAGTTGTTTCTGTCGTAACGTTGCACTACGGCATTTCTAATGTCGTGACAGTAGGAGATGCAGTGTTGCAAGTGTCGCAATGGCAGGCACTGTACGGATATGGAGCGGCGAGTGTTTTTCTGTTGTCAATATCGTTGTTTTTCAGAAGGGAGGTCATAGCGGAAGCTCTTTCATGGGGCGTGTTGTCGGTGGTGACAATAGAGGCTGTGTATGGCATGTTGCAACTGTATGGCAATATGTCATCGGGACACATGTTGTTCGGATTAACCGGTTCGTTTTATAATCCGGGTCCGTATGGCGGATTTTTGGCATTGGGCGTTCCACTGGCGATAGATCGTTATTATGCAGAGCGTAACGTGGTAGGACGATATATAGCCATAGGTTGTGGATTGTTGGTGGTCAGCATGTTACCGGCGACATTGAGCAGGACAGCATGGGTGGCGGCACTGATAGCCGGCGTGGCAATGCTCTTCATGCATGGCAAACTACGGTTGCGCGGACGTTGGCTGATGGTGGCAACGGTGATGATAGTGTTGGGGATAGCATTTGTGGTCATGGTGACGTGTTTCAAGGCCGATTCGGCGCAGGGACGTTTGCATCTGTGGCACATGTCGCTTTTGGCGTTGTTGGAGAGTCCGTGGACGGGAAGTGATAGTTTTGCAGTCTCGTACGCCGAGGCACAAGAACGTTATTTTTCGACCTTCGATGTGACGACACTTACACAGCATGGCGCGACGTGTCCTCATTATGCGTTTAATGAATATCTGCATTACGCCGTAGAGTATGGAGTGCCGTCGGTAGTGGTGGTATTGATGATAGTTTTGCTACTATCGGCAGTCGGATACAAGAATAGAGATTATGGATTGTTGGGCGTGATGTTATGTATCGGCATATTTGCGTTTGCTTCATATCCGCTTCATTTGCCGATGTTTGTAGCCGTCGTTTTGTTGGTATCGCTTGCATTTGTGATACGGACGAAGATACGCACGGCATACGTAGCGTTGTCGATGGTTGCTCTCTCGGTCGGAGGCGTGATTGCCTCAGTGCAAAAAAGCGATGAAGTGTATGCAAATAGACGATGGAGTTCTATGCAATATCTCTATGCAAACAAACGATATGAAATGGCACGAGAGCAATACGATAAAATTTTACCACAAATGAAGAATAATGGATATTTTCTCTTTGAATATGGGCATATATTGCATAATTTAGCACTGCCAAAACAATCTAACGATATCTTGATGGTTTGTGCAAAAAGAATAGGAGACCCTATGGTCTTGAATATAATAGGGAAGAATTATAAATTATCTGGCGATACAGACAGTGCCGAACATTACTTTCGTAAGTCGATAGACAGATTGCCGAGTAGAATGTATCCATACAACCTGTTGTTTGATTTGCAGATGGCAGAGGGAGATACGTCGGGCATGATAAAAACAGCCGAGGTGATAAACAAGACTTTCAAAGTAGAGTCGTCGGCAACGAGAGAGATGCGTGATGACGTGAACAAAAAGATAAAAACATTAAATAACAAATAATAAATCTATGAACAGAGTTTTATCTACGTTATTGCTGAGTGTATTGATATCAGCATGTAGCGAGAAAGTTGAGCAACCCGAAGACCGTACAGGAGAAGTGTTGGTAGAGCATCGTCAGACGGTAGAGACGATAACGTTGCAGAAAGGAGCATTTGCAACAGAGATAGTCAGCAATGGAAAGGTAACTTCCGGCAGATATGTCGATATCTACTGGGAAAGCGATGGTGAGATAGAGAAAATAAATCGTCGCAACGGAGAGAAAGTCGGGACGGGAGATATTTTGGCATCGCTCGATGCGTTCAGACTTGACAACACCTTGCAGTCGGCGAAAGCCAATATGGAGCAGTCGCGTCTGTCGATGCTTGACTTTCTGATAGGTCAGGGATACGAAGTGAATGACACTGCTATACCATCGGAAGTGATGGACTTGGCAATGATAAAAAGCGGTTATCGGCAGTCGGAGATAAACTATGACATGGCCATGTACGAGAAGCAACACTGTGTGTTGAAATCGCCTTTTGCCGGCGTGGTGGCGAATATCGAGAGTTATGAGGGAAATAAAGCAGACAGGAGCAAACCCTTTTGTCGAGTGATAGACACGAAGTCGATGATGGTAGAGTTTACGGTGATAGAGAACGAATTGTCGGCATTGAGGGAGGGAACGAAAGTGTTCGTAGAGGCATATTCCAATCCCGGCGAGAAACTCTTGGGACGAGTAGAGTCGATAAATCCCGTCGTAGAGCAAAACGGCATGATAAAGGTAAAGGCACGATTGGAGTCGGCTGACAATCTCTTTGTGGGAATGAACGTCAAAGTCATCATAGAGTCAAATATTGAGCAATGTCTGTCAGTGCCTAAGAGTGCTTTGGTGTTGCGAACAGGAAGAAAAGTAGTCTTCACGGCGCAAAATGGCATTGCACAATGGAACTATGTAGAGACAGCGGCCGAAAATACACATTCCATAGTCATAGTATCAGGACTCAACGAAGGCGACAGTGTGATAGTCAGCGGAAATACCGATTTGGCACATCAGAGTGACATAACGATAAACAATAACAGATAACAGATGGATTTTCTTATACGTCGTCCGATAGCCGTCATCGTTGCATTTTTAGCATTTGTCATAATAGGCGTTGTCTCGTACACATCGTTGCCGGTGTCGTTGTTGCCCGATATAGCCATTCCGCAAATAACGATACAGATGACAGATGATGAAATGTCGTCGGAGGAACTGGAGAATAAAGTTGTGGCACCAGTTCGCAGACAACTCTTGCAAGTTGTCGGATTGGAGAAGATAGAGAGCCGAGTACGCAATGGGTTGGGGTTGATATCGTTGCAATTTGAATTTGGAACAAATACCGACTTGGCATATATAGAAGTCAATGAGAAGATAGATGCGGCTATGAATTCGTTGCCACAAGGCACGCAACGTCCCAAAGCAATAAAAGCGAGTGCAACGGACATACCGGTGTTTTATCTCAATATCTCGTCGAAGCATGAAGATGGCTTTATGCAGATGACAACAATTGCGGAGAACGTGATACGCAGACGCATAGAGCAACTGCCGGAAGTGGCGATGGCTGATATCACAGGCATTCCTACGCAACATCTGCTCATAACACCGGATGAAGACAAAATGCGTGTCTATGGACTCACACAATCCGACTTGGAGTCGGCACTGAATAACAACAACGTGGAGACCGGCAGCATGATGGTGCGTGATGGCTATTATCAGTATTCCATCAGAGTGTCGACGCTGTTGAAAAATGCCGACGATGTCGCAAATATATACCTCAGAAGTGGCGAGCGACTTATCATGTTGCGCGACGTATGCCGTGTGGAAATGCAGGCACAGCAAGAACAAGGCTTCTCGCGCAGTGGCGACAGACGAGTAGTCACGATAGCCGTTATAAAACAAGCCAACGAAAGTATGGAGGCCATGCGCAAACAGGTAGACGACTTGGTGACGCACTTCGAAACACTCTTCCCCGATTTGGAATTTGAGGTAAGTCGCAATCAGACACAGTTGCTCGATTATACAATAAGCAACTTAAAGCAAAACCTTATTTTGGGATTTTTGCTAATCATGATAGTGGCATTGCTCTTCATGGGCGATATGCGCTCGTCGATAGTGATAGGCTTGAGCATGATAGTGTCGCTTATCGGAACATTCGTGCCATTCTACTTCTATGGCAAGTCGCTCAACATAGTGTCGTTGTCGGGATTGATATTGGTCGTGGGCATGATGATTGACAATGCGCTCATCGTGACGGAGAACATTTCGCAGTGGAAACAGCGCGGACGAACGTTGCGTTTGGCATGCGGCAAAGGAACGAGTGAGATGATAACACCGCTGTTCAGCTCGTCGCTCACCACGGTAGCCGTCTTTGTGCCGTTGGTATATATCGACGGCATGGCAGGAGCAATGTTCGCCGATCAAGCATTCTCCATAGCGGCAGGATTGGCCGTGTCGTACGTAGTGGGCATAATAATGTTGCCCGTTGTCTACCGTCAGATGTTTGCCGTCAAGATTCGTAAACGCAAAGAGGTAGCAAAGCAAGGCAAGATGGACTACCTAATGAAATGGTATGACGCCGGTTACAGATGGGCATTCTCGCACAAGAAGACGACAATAATATGTTCGTTGGTGACGTTGCCGATATGTTGGCTGATGTTCGTCGTGATAGACAAAGACAAGATGCCCGAAATAGATTATTCGGAACTGACGGCACATATAGAGTGGAACGATGAGATAAACGCCAAGGAAAACAACGACAGAGTGTCGGCTCTTATGCAACATACCAAACCTTTGGCGCAGGAAGTAGCGGCATTTGTCGGAGTGCAGGACTTCCTTGTCGACAATAGCAACATGCTTACGCTGACCGAGGCAGAGCTATATTGGCGCACATCGACGACGGACAGTGTGGCAATATTGCAACAAGCCGTCAGCAATTGGCTGAAAGAGAACTACCCGAGAGCCATGGTGGAATTTGCTCCTCCAACAACAATATTTGAGAAACTCTTCGATACAGCCGAAGCCGACATCGTGGCGCAACTCTCGACCAAAGGCAAAGAGAAGTCAATAGAGCAAATAGCGGCTATAGAACAGCGTGTCATAGATGTGGCGGAGTACGAAGAATGTGTCACTGTTCCGATAGAGAGAACACGCATAGTGGAGTTGGACAGAGAAAAAATGCAACTGTACAACATCTCCCTGTCGGCAGTCTATTCCGTTGTATATAGGACATTGCGAGGTGTTGAGACAACATCGTTGCACTCTTACAGCAATCATATCCCCGTGACTATATCGGGAAATGGCAAGACATTGGAAGAAGTCTTGGCTACAGAGAGCATAAAAGTCGTCGATAACCAAAATCACATTGTGGAGATACCATTGCGTCAGCTGATAAAAGTTCGCGAGGGACAGACCAAGAGCGAACTTTACGCCGGAAAAGACGGTGCGTACACTCCGGTGTCATTTTACGGAGTGACAGATGGAGACAAGTTATGCACTGACGTACGAGAGGTTGTCAACGACACAGAAGATTGGGGCGTGAACTTCTCCGGAGCATACTTCTCCAGCCGAAAGATGTTGACACAGCTTATAGTCATTCTGTGCATATCGCTTTTGTTGATGTACTTCATACTATGTGCACAGTTTGAGAGCTTTGTTCAGCCCTTGATAGTATTGGCGGAGATACCTATTGACACGGCGGTAGGACTCTTTGTATTGTGGCTATGTGGCGAGACGATGAATCTGATGTCGGGCATAGGTCTTATAGTGGCATGTGGTATCATCATCAATGACTCGATATTGAAGATAGACTCAATCAATGAATTGCGCAAAGCCGGCATGCCACTCGCAGAAGCTATTCACGTAGCAGGCCAACGACGTCTGAGAGCCATTGTCATGACCTCGTTGACAACAATAGGCGCAACAGTGCCGATACTCTTCACCTCCGACATGGGTAGCGATTTGCAACGTCCTTTGGCTATAGCGATGATTGCCACCATGGCATTCGGTACAGTGGTCAGTTTGTTTGTTATCCCGCTCATTTATTCGATAGTAGAAAAACGTAAGGAAAGAAAAAAATATGTCTGTTAGAAAAAAGATATTAGTGGCTGTTGTGATACTCCTCACGACATACAGTGCCACGGCACAAAAAGACGTTGTCAAGTTGTCATTGTCACAAGCCATAAACATGGCAACCGACAGTTCGCTCACAGCATTTAAGTACAAGAATCAGTATCTATCCGGATATTGGGAGTACAGGACGTATAAGGCACAACGTCTGCCAAGTCTCACACTCTCGCTCACACCGGCAAGTTATTCGCGCTATCTCACACAACGTTATGACTCGGAGCAAGATATAGATGTCTTCCGCGAACAACGTTCATATTTAGCCTCGGGAGGGCTCACTCTTATGCAGAATTTCGACCCTATAGGCGGAACATTCTACATAGAGAGCAATGTCGATTACCTGCGTAATTTCGGCGACGTGACATACAATCAGTTTACAGCAGTTCCGATACGCGTGGGATATAGTCATTCGATGTTTGGCTACAATCAGTTTAAATGGGACAAGAAAATCGAGCCGTTGAAGTATGAGACAGCCAAGTTGCAATATCTCTATAATGCCGAGCAGATAGCTCTTACATCGGTGAGTTATTTCTTTAATTTGGCACTTGCGCAAGCGCAGTTGGATTTGGCACGTGAACAGTCGCAAGCCTGTGATACGCTGTTGAGTATTGGCGAACGACGTTTCAAAATAGGCTCAATAAGCAAGTCGGAATTATTGTCACTCAACCTCGATGCGGTAAATGCTCGCAGTGCCATAGCCAGGGCAGAGGTCGAAGTGCGCAGGGCACGTCTGACACTCGCAACATTTGTGGGCATGGACGTCAATAAAGACATCGTTGTAGAATTGCCCGGAGCTCCGACTATTTTAGAAGTAGACCCTGCCAATGCGTTGGCCATGATGCACAAGAATAGTTATATGATAGCATTGCAGATGCAGAATATCCTATATTACGAACAGAACTTGGACAGGACCAACAAAGAGACACGTTTCTCTGCTTCGCTGAATGCAAGTGTCGGCTTTAACCAAGAGAGCGAAGCGTTTAAAAACGTTTACAATGACCCGATGCGTCAGGAACTTGTCTCGGTGTCGTTGTCGGTACCGTTGCTTGATTGGGGCGTAGGACGTGGTAAACGCAACATCGCACATAATGAGCTGAATGTTGCAAAGATAGAGGCTCAACAGAAAATAGCGGAGTTGGAACAAGAACTCATATTGACCATCAACGAACTCGCAATACACCGCGACTTGCTAAGCAACAGCGAGGAAGCATATACGTTGGCGCATGAGACATACAAAGAGACCCGACAACGTTTTCAGACGGGCAGTGGCGATGTGGCTTCGTTGACGTTGGCTCAAGAACGTCTTTTGGCGGCACAAAACAGTTATATCGAGAGTATGCACAACTATTGGATATGTTATTACGAGTTGCGTCAGCTAACGCTCTTTGATCCTCAAACGGGTTTTTCATTGTCGGAGCAATTAGATTTTAACCTTTTGACAGAGTAAGAGATGCAGAGAAAACGACTTTCGCCCTTTACCGTCGTCGTGACGGCTATATGCTTGTCGCTTGTGGGTTTGGCACTTTTTTTTCCGCCATCGTTGCGTCTCATGCCATCTGCCGAAATGCCACATATCTCCGTTTCGTTCAGTATGAACAATGCTACATCGCAGGTTGTGGAAACGGAGGTGACGAGCGTGTTGGAGGCAATGTTTTCCCGTATGGGCGGACTGCAAGAGATAACGTCGACATCGGGCGATGGATATGGCAATATACAACTCAGTTTTGACCGCAATGTAGATATTCAGTTGGCGCGTTTTGAGGTGTCGTCGATAGTCCGTCAGACATGGGGCGACTTGCCACAAGGTGTCTCCTATCCTTACATCGAAGTTCGGCAAGCTGAGAGCGAAGCAGAGCGTCCGTTTATGGTCTACACCGTAAATGCATCGTCTGACCCTTCATCTATTTTCACCATCTGCAATGATGTCTTTAAGACCGGATTTGCCGATATGCCGGAGATTAACAGTGTTGATGTCTCGGGAGCACAGAATAAGGAGTGGTTGCTTACGTATAATGTCGATGCTCTTGAGTCGTTGCATGTTCGTCGTTCCTCAATAGAAGAGGCCTTGGAGATGTATCAGTTTGATGTCTGTGTCTCCGATTATCATCTTACAATAGTTGACAATGATTCTGTGCTCGACATAAGCAACATATCAGTCCTTAGTGATACGCAAGAGCTTATCCCGCTGAGTCGTTTGGTTTATGTCGAACATCGAGAAGCACCGGCAACGTCTTTTTTCCGTATCAATGGACTCAACTCTATCTACTTGTCGTTTGAGTCGACGGAGGACGCGAACCAGATAAATGCGCGAGATAAGATAGTCAATCGTCTCAACGAGTTGAAGTCATTTTTGCCGGCAGACTTCGAAATACACAAAGTTTACGATGCCACAGACTATATCTCGGAAGAGTTGGATAAGATATATTTTCGTTCCGGGCTCACGTTGCTTATTTTGTTGCTCTTTGTGTGGGTGACATCGTTAAGTTGGCGTCAGGTGGTGGTTATCGTTATCAGTCTGACGGTCAATCTGTGTGTGGCATTTATCTTTTATCATCTTTTTGGGATAGGTATTCACGTCTATTCTATGGCTGGTATCACAATATCTCTCAACCTTATCATAGACAATGCTATTATCATGTCGTCGCATTGGCGTCGCAATCACAATTTGAAGGCTGTATTGCCCATCATTGCGGCAACATTTACAACTATCGCCGCACTCTCTATCATCTATTTCCTTGACGAACAGTTGCGACTTACCCTTGCCGATTTTGCGTCAGTCATGATTATAAATTTGCTCACATCTATTGCCGTTGCGCTCTATTTAGTGCCGGCATTGCTCTCTCTGATGAACGAAAATTCGACTGTGAAACATCGTTATTGGCTAAGGCGTCTTTCGGTACGAACAGAGTGTTTGTATGGACGTTTCATGTCGTTTATCGTTGCACATCGCAAGTGGATGTATGTGGTTGTAGTGTTGGCTTTTGGTACGCCAATATTCCTTCTTCCGTCCAAACTTGAGGGTGAAGGCTTTTGGTACGATGCTTACAACAAGACGATAGGCAATGAGTTCTATCAGAACGAAATACGTCCTATCGTAGATGTTGCGTTTGGAGGAACATTGCGTCTTTTTGTTAAAGATGTCTATGACGGCAGTTACTTCTCAGAAGACAGAGAGGTGACGCTGTATGTATATGCAACGTTGCCTTACGGCAGTACGATAAGTCAGATGGACGCTCTTGTCCGTCGTATGGAGAGTTTCCTTAGTACATATAAAAAGGAGATAAAGCAGTTCTGCACAAGTATAGACGGACCTCAGCAAGCATCGATATCTATCACATTTATGCCGGAGTATGAATATTCGGCATTCCCGTATAGACTTAAAAGCGAGATAATATCGAAGGCTCTTCAGTTGGGAGGAGGTTCGTGGAGTGTCTTCGGATTGCCGGATAATGGTTTCTCAAATGATGTGCGCGAACAGTCGGGTTCCTATCACATACGCATGATGGGTTATAATTACGATGAGTTGCAAGAATGGGCAGACAGTGTCAAGCAAGATTTGTTGAGCTATAAGCGAATTAAGAGCGTTGAGATAAAATCGCGTTTTTCGGAATGGAAAGAAGATTACACAGAGTATGTCCTCACGCCGAACATGGAGGCCATGGCTCGTTGTAACATGACACCACAGATGTTGTTTGCGCAATTGGAGCAGGTCTTTACCTCCAATATGTATTGCACGTCGGCATGGTTTGACCAAAATATGGAGTATGTCGTGTTGCATTCTTCACAGAGTGACAAGTACGATGTATGGTCGTTGCTTAATATGCCTTTCGTCGCAGATTCGAGGATATTCAAGGTGGGCGATGTCTGTACGTTGGTAAAGCAGGAAGCCGCTCAGGAGATAGTAAAGATAGACCAGCAGTATCAGTTGTGTTTGCAGTATGAATACATCGGTACGAGCAAGATGGGAAATCGTGTTTTGGAGCGAATAGACAAGAAGTATAAAGCACAATTGCCATTGGGATATTTTATAGATTGTCATCGTTCGCAATATCGTTGGGGCGATGAACTTAGCGAGGTATATTTGCTTATTGGCATGGTCATAGTTATGATAGTTTTTATCACAGCCATACTCTTCAATTCGTTGCGATATTCTTTTGCCATCATTGGTGTTATCCCGATATCTTTCGTGGGACTTTTTCTTACTTTTTTTCTATTTGGCATAAACTTCGACCAGGGAGGATATGCCGCAATGATACTTCTATGTGGTATCACGGTCAATGCCAGCATATACATAGTCAACGAGTATTTGTGTCAGAACAAGATGAGATATAGGAGAAGTCGTGTGCGGGCGTATCTTCGTTCGTTTCGTGTAAAGATAGTGCCGATATTGCTCACCGTACTTTCTACAATATTGGGTTTTATACCGTTCATGGCGGGCGAGGGAAAAGAGGCATTTTGGTATCCGCTGGCTGTGGGAACAATCGGAGGCTTGGTACTTTCTCTTGTGGGTGTGGTATTTATTTTGCCTGCCTTGTGCCTGAAACGCCGAGATGTGAAAAGAGGCGAGTGAATAATGTATAATTCGTAGAGGTATAAAGTCGGTTCTTTTTCATATCTTTGGAGCATTATGAAGAAGTTGTTTAGATTATATGAAAGGGGAGTGCGTTTTGTCACTACCGATTTATGGAGGTTGCCGAGTGACTCGGAACGCAGTAACTTTGTGCTCTTGAAGATAGCACGAGTGGTCTTTTTGGCCATACAAAAGTATAGAGTTGACAATTGCAAGGATAAAGCGTCTGCATTGACGTATTACACCATTTTGTCCATCGTGCCGTTGGCGGCTATGGCTTTTGGATTGGCAAAGGCTTTCGGCTTCGATAGCGAGCTGACACGTATTGTCAATGATATGTTGGTAGGGCATGAAGTCATAGCTCAGTATGTTCTTGACTTTGCAGATACGTATCTCAAAAATATGAAGGGCGGACTCGTCGCCGGCATCGGTTTGGCAATGTTGTTGTGGGCTGTGATGAAGCTCATCGGTCATACCGAAAAGTCGTTCAATCAGATATTCGAGACCAAACAGTCGCGTTCGCTGGTGCGTAAATTTTCCGATTACATCTCAATAGTCATCATTGCTGTCATAGCCATTGTAGCGTATAGCAGTGTCATGGTTATGATGACGGGCTTTGTCTCTGATGGCGGAATATTTGGGGAAGTATGGAAGTTCTTGGCATCTATAACTCCTTTTGTAGCCGTATGGATAGGCTTGTCGCTGATATATTATATCTTGCCGAGTACCAAAGTCCGTCTGACAGCAGCCTTGTTGGGCGGAGCCATAGCGGGTATAGCCCTCATCATAACGCAGTTTGCATATCTCTATTTCCAGATAGGCATGACGCAGAACAATGCCATCTATGGCAGTTTTGCTGCTATTCCGCTCTTCCTTATATGGATGCAGACAACGTGGTATATAGTTTTGCTCGGTTGCGAAGTGGCTTTTGCTTGTCAGAATGCCGAAAGTTACAACTACGAACTTAATACCAAGACCTTCTCATTGTCGTTGCGACGCAAGATAGCGTTGTGTATATTGTCATACGTGACGAAGGAGTTCGACATGTGTCATCAAGCACCATCGTTGTCGCAGATATCGGCAAATCTCAAACTGCCTATATCGTTCGTTTCGCGTATGATGAACGACCTTACCAACGCCAATTTGTTATCGGAAATAAAAGCCGATGAGAAGTCCGAAGTGGCATATCAGCCTGCTTTTGACATTCACAAACTTACAGTGGCTGTTTTCATAGACAAGATAGAAAGTTATGGCGATAGTTCGTATCCCATAGAATCCGAGGAATTTAAAAAGGCAGAAGTCATAATAGAGAAATACATCAAGTCCTCGTTGTCTGCCGATGGTGCAATGCTGGTCAAAGATATCTAAACCATGAAGTTGTGTATAGCGGAGAAACCTTCTGTAGCCGGCGATATAGCTGCTGTCGTAGGCGCAACGAATCGCAATGGCGGATTTTATGAAGGTAACGACTATTGTGTGACGTGGGTCTTTGGTCATCTGTGCGAGCTCAAAGAACCGCATGACTACAAAGCCTATTGGCGTAGCTGGAGTCTCTATGATTTGCCCATTATTCCCGACTCTTTCGGAATCAAACTCAAAAACGACGAGGGCGTAAAGAAGCAATTCCAAATAATAAAAACCCTTGTCGCACGTGCCGAAATGGTGATAAACTGCGGTGATGCCGGACAAGAGGGCGAACTCATACAACGTTGGGTCATGCAGCTTGCAGGTGTCAAATGTCCCGTCAAACGTCTGTGGATATCGTCACTCACTGAAGAGTCGATACGTGAGGGATTTGCCAACTTGAAGGATAGTGCCGAGTTTGATAACCTCTATGCGGCAGGCAGTGCACGTGCCATAGGAGACTGGCTTTTAGGCATGAATGCCACCCGAGCCTTTACCTTAAAATACGGACGTGACAGACAAGTACTCTCTATAGGTCGAGTGCAGACACCTACATTGTCTCTCATCGTACAACGTTTCAATGAGATAAAGAATTTCGTTCCTGAGCCTTATTGGGAACTAAAGACTCTCTATCGCGGAGCTACGTTCTCGGTGACCAAAGGACGTTTCTCGAAGAAAGAAGAAGCCGAGAAGGCTTTGGCACAAATCGTCGGTTCTGAATTTGAAGTGACCGATGTGCAGATTAAAGAGGGCAATGAAGCTCCGCCTCGTCTCTTTGACCTTACATCGTTGCAAGTGGAGTGCAATAAGAAATATGCATTTTCGGCAGATGAGACACTAAAGATAATACAGCTTCTCTACGAAAAGAAACTGACTACTTATCCGCGTGTCGATACAACATATTTGAGCGATGATATTTACCCTAAAGTACCCAATATCTTGAGTGGTCTTCAACCTTATGCTCCACTTGTTGCACCTCTTTTACAAGGCAAACTCAAGAAGAGCAAGAAGGTCTTTGACAATAGTAAAGTGACTGATCACCATGCTATAATACCTACAGGTGTCAATCCTCCGACAAGTCTCTCTCGCAATGAGAAACTTGTGTACAATCTTGTAGCTTTGCGTTTTATTGCCAACTTTTACCCTGATGCTAAGATTTCAACTACTACGGTGATGGGTCTTGCCAATGAGGTAGAGTTCAAATGTACAGGCAAACAGATACTATCACCGGGATGGAGAGCAGTATACGGCTCAAAGAAGCAAAACGATGAGGATAATAACGATAGTGACGAGGAACAAGTTATGCCTTCATTTACCAAAGGAGAAAGAGGTCATCACGAGCCTTCGTTGCAAGAGAAACAGACTCAACCGCCGAAACCTTATACCGAGGCGACCCTCTTACGTGCTATGGAAACAGCCGGCAAACAGGTCGAGGACGAAGAACTTCGTGACCTTATGAAGGACAATGGAATAGGCCGTCCGTCAACGCGTGCCGCTATCATAGAGACGCTCTTCAAACGTCACTACATAGTCAAGAATAAAAAGAACTTAGAACCTACCATAGTAGGCATACAGCTCATTGGTCTTATTCGGCAGGAATTGCTTAAGTCTGTGGAACTTACGGGTATGTGGGAGAAGAATTTGCGCATGATAGAGAAAGGAACATTCTCGACGGGGCAGTTCATGGACGATATGCGCCGTATGGTTGGGGAGACTATTGCGATGGTTAATTCTGATATGTCGGGCGTGCGCATAGATACCGTGAATATTGACGAAATGGCTTCCACGGAGGCGAAGAAAAACAAACGGCAGACGACAAAGCCTAAAGAGAATAACACAAACGATGAACTCTTCATGTGTCCGAGGTGTCAACGTCCTGTCTTGAAGGGTAAGTCAGCATGGGGTTGTAGTGGCTTCCGTGAGGGGTGTACCGTAGTGGTGCCATTTGAAGTCATGGGAAAGAAACTTACGGCGTCTCAGGTCAAAGCTCTTTTTGCCAAGGGTGAGACGGGAGTGATAAAGGGACTTAGTCAAAACGGTGAGACTGTCAATGGTAAGTTGGCTTTTGATTCTAGCTTTTCTATAGTACTCAAACCGGCAGAGGGTAAGAGTGTTACAGATGTTGCATCGTTGCAGTGTCCTTTGTGCGGAGGAACAATGCTCGAAGGAAGAAAAGCATGGGGTTGTGGCAACTATAATAAAGGGTGTCGCTTCGTTGTTCCTTATGAGTACATGGGGAAACGTCTTACAGCCACGCAGTTGTCTGTTCTTTGCAAGAAACGTCGTACCGGAGTTATCAATGGTTTTGTTAGTTCGACAGGTGCCAAGGTAAGTGGACACCTTGTAGTAGAACAAGATGGTTCGCTAAGATTGGAAGAGTAATTCGAATGCTGTTTGGCTATTGTCACAGTAGTGTAATAAAAAAGCACAATCAGCTATTGCAGATTGTGCTTTTCTATTTGTTTGTAAGCATAGTCTTACTCCATACCAAAAAGTTTAAGAGCTTGTACGCAGTTGTTCAAGTCTGAAGGACGGATAATAGCTCTTGACTTATTACCTTCCTGTACGGCATACATGTACTCAACAGATATATTGCTGTCTGCCAATATTCCCATGAGTGAAGCAAGCGAACCGGCTTCGTTGGCGCATTCTACCGAAACGACATCTGTCAATACTGTTGCAAAACCTGCTTTATGAAGTACGTCGACAGCCTTGTTAACATTGTCTACTACCAAACGCAACATGCCAAACTCATCACGGTCTGCCATGCTGAAAGCTTTGATGTTGATTCCGTTAGTAGCTAAGCATTGTGTTACCTCTTTGGTTCTCCCGGCTCTGTTCTCGAGAAAAACCGATAATTGTTTTATCAACATAATCTTCTCTTTTATGGTTATTTAAGCATACGTTTGTCTATTGTTCGACTTGATTTGCCCTGTGAGCGTTCTATAGAACCCGGCTCTACGAAGTGTATCTCTGCCGATATTGACAATACGCTCTTTAAACGGTTTGACAATTGTTTCTTTAATGCCATCATTGCGTTCAAGTCGTCTGTCATGTACTCTTGTTTAACTTCTACATTGATGTCCAGAGTGTCAAGGTTGCCTTTACGGTCAACGATAAGTTGGTATTGAGCTTCGAACTCCTTCATCTCAAGTATCACGCTCTCTATCTGGCTTGGGAATACGTTGATACCACGTATGATGAGCATATCGTCTGAGCGTCCCATTATTCTGTCCATCTTTACCTCTGTGCAACCGCAATCACAAACACCGTGGTGTAGAGTAGTGAGGTCTTTCGTTCTGTAGCGTAGCAATGGAATGCCCTCTTTGGTGAGTGTTGTAAGTACGAGTTCGCCTTGCTGACCATCAGGGAGTACTTCACATGTCTCAGGGTCAATGATTTCAGGATAGAAATGATCTTCGATGATATGTGTGCCGTCTTGGCAGCCGCATTCGTGAGCCACACCCGGACCCATTATCTCACTCAATCCGTATATGTTGTAACCCTTAATACCGAGTTTAGCCTCTATATCTTTACGCATGTTGTCAGTCCAAGGCTCGCCACCGAATACGCCAATCTTTAGGTTGAACTCTTCCATCTTATACCCTAATTTGATAATAGTCTCGTAGAGGTGTAGCGCATATGAAGGGGTACAAGCCAGCACTGTGACTTTCATGTCATGAAGCAGTCTGATATGTTTCTCTGTATTGCCTGTTGATGTAGGAATAACCATAGCGCCGAGGTGTTCCACACCGTAGTGTAAGCCCAATCCACCGGTGAAGAGTCCATAACCATAAGCTACCGACACGATATCTTCGCGTGTTACGCCGTAAGCTGTCAAACAGCGTGCTATACACTCGCTCCATACAGCAAGGTCACGACGTGTGTAACCTACAATGGTAGGTTTGCCTGTAGTACCTGATGAAGCATGTACTCTTACTATCTCGCTCTGTGGTACGGCGAAGAGTCCAGTAGGGTAGTTGTCGCGCATATCCTCCTTCGTAGTGAAAGGTAGCTTCTTGATATCCTCTATAGTCTGAATGTCACTTGGCAAGAGGTTTAGCTCTTGCATTTTCTGACGGTAGAATGGAACGCTGTGATAGAGGCGTTCTACGAGTTTGTGAAGACGTGTCCCTTGTAGCAATTTGCGTTCTTCTATGGGCATGGCCTCTTTATTGGTATTCCACATCATGGTGTATGTATGTTTTATTGGTTGTCGTTTTTAAATGCTTCAAGTCTGTTGCGTAGTGTTTCAAACTGCTCTTCTTTGACGAACGATACACATACGCGTAAGCCTTGTTGTTTAGAACCCGTTGTGTCGAGAGATATGATACTTATGCCGTAGTAGAGTAGTTTCTCCATAAGTTCAGCACCTGTCATATTCTTGTAGCCGACGGTGAAGTAAAAACCGTTGCCTACAGGGTCGCCCATGTCATCGGCATATACGAGGTGAAATCCATTAGATAGGAATATTTCACGTATAGCCTTTGCTCTGCGTTCGTATTCGTGTGTAGCCTCGAGGAAGTTGTATTCTCCATCGCAAGCAGCTTTAAACATAGCGGCGAGAGCATACTGAGCTGAGTGCGAAGTGCCGGAAGACAGACAATAGAGGATACGGTTGACTAACACTGTTCCGAAGTTGTCTACACCGTAACGTTTGCCAAGTTCAGCATATTTGCGGTCGTAGAGTTCTTCTGTCATGCATACAACACCTATGCGTTGTCCGGCATAGCTAAATGCTTTTGATCCGGAAATCATAAGTAAGCATTTGTTAGTGTACTTTGCAACAGATGGCTGGAATGGTGCTTCGAATGGGTGTGATATATCCTTGCGGAAGTCCATACCGAAATAGGCGAGGTCTTCTATAAGTATTACATCATATTTCTCTGCTAACTCAGCCAATCCGCGAAGTTCCATGTCTGTCAAACACATCCATGATGGGTTGTTAGGATTGGAGTAGAGGATAGCAGATATATGTCCACCTTTAATCTTCTCTTCCACTTGAGATATGAAGGCTTCACCACGATTGCCGTATATGTCGAATGACTCATATTTGAGTCCAATGATGTCGAGCTGTGTCTTTTGTACAGGGAACCCCGGGTCAATAAACAGCACGGTGTCGCGTTTGCTATTGCTGTGAGCTATAGTCATGAAAGAGGCAAAAGCGCCTTGCATAGAACCTGATACAGGAATACAGCAACGAGCAGGAATGTCCACATCGATGAATGCTTTTACGAAGCGAGATGCTTGTTTCTTTAGCTCCGGATGTCCGTCAAGCATAGGGTAGATGGCCGCAACGCCATTGCGTAGAGCTTCTATTTCTGCCTCTGTACCTATTGCGTCCGGTTTTAAACCCGGCACGCCCATCTCCATGCGAATATATTTCACTCCTGTTGCAGCTTCTACTTTGTTGGCAACGCTTACTATCTCGCGTATGTTGGCTTTGCCGAAGTCTGGTAGGCCCATTGAGTCGATAGCAGCTTTGACAGCTTGTGAGTCAACTGGTTTGTTTGTCATATCATTAGTCTCTTATTTCATTACCAAAGGGAAAGAGTTACGCTCTTGCCCCGGCTATGGTAATGTTGTTATTATACTCGTGTCTGATGATTATACACCTGCGCCTATCTTTAGAGCATTGACGTTCATCTCTACAACAGCTTCGCCCTTAGAACCGAATACACGTGCTACGCTCTCTGAGAGTGTCTCAATATCGAGGTCAAGAGCCTTAGCAGCTGCGCCAAGTAATATCATGTTTACACTACGAGGCATCTTGTTCTCCTTTGCGAGACCTTCAGCGTCGATGAGGTTCAAGTTGCCGAATGTCTTTAGTTCAGCCAATATAGTCTCTAACTCAGGGTAGTTAGGTATATTGATAAGAGGTGTAGAAGCTGTTACTATCCAGCCGTCAGGGGCGAGAGCATGTTTGTAACGTAGAGCCTCCATTGGTTCCATAGCGATAACGATGTCTGCCTTGCCTTGTGGTATAAGGTCTGATGCTATGGGATCAGAAGAGATACGGAGGTGTGAATGTACGTCGCCGCCACGCTGACTCATGCCGTGTACTTCGGCTTGTTTGATATACATGCCCTTGTTCATGGCAGCATCGCCGATGATAGTGGCAATAGAGAGGATACCTTGTCCTCCGACTCCGGCTAATATGATGTCTTTCTTCATTGTTGTTCGGTTTATTTGTTTTTCTGTTTAGCCTTACGAGCTAATGTCTGAATACACTCTCTGCGTGGTATGATGACCGACAAACCGCGGTAGTCGAGCTCTTGCTTGAGAAGTTCGGCTATAGCAGGAATGTTCTTAGGAAGAGGTTCTACGACATGGAGGTGAGCTTCGTCAACGCCCAATCCGCGACATATAGCCTCAAATTTGTTAGTACCTGCAGAGTCCTGTCCGCCTGTCATACCTGTAGTGAGGTTGTCCGAGATAATGACAGTAATAGCAGCGTTTGCATTCACAGCGTCGAGGAGACCCGTCATGCCGGAGTGAGTAAATGTAGAGTCGCCGATGATAGCAACAGCATGTTGCAAACCTGCGTCGGCAGCACCTTTAGCCATTGTGATAGAAGCACCCATATCTACGCAGCTATTCAATGCACGGAAAGGTGATAATGCGCCGAGGGTGTAGCAACCTATGTCACCAAATACACGTGTGTCAGGGTATACATTGCGTATAATCTCGTTAAGTGCACCGTAAACGTCTCGGTGGCCGCAGCCTTGGCATAGTGCCGGAGGACGAGCAACGACAGTCTCTGACTTCTCATGTTGAGGGTGTTCTTTGAGACCGAGAGCAACACGTACATTGTCCGGGTTGAGCTCTCCACAGCGAGGTAATTCGCCTGAGAGACGGCCCTTAATCTCTATGCTTGTCGGTAAGAAACCGCGTAACTGCTCTTCGACGAGTGGCTGACCATCTTCTACGACGAGAATGCTCTTGCAACGAGTAGCCATTTCGCGAATGAGAGATTGTGGAGCAGGGTATTGAGCTATACGCAATACGTCATAAGCCTCCATGTCAGCGAAGTTCTCACTCACGTAGTTAAATCCGATACCGCAGGCTATGATGCCCATGTCGGCGTTGCCTTTCTTGTGTTGTGTGTTGTATATAGACTTCTCTGCATTTTCAACAAGTTTAGGTTGCATAGAAGTAAGAAGAGCATTCTTTCTGCGAGCGATAGCAGGGAGTAATACCCAGTCCATCACATCACTTGCAGGTGGGTTGAGTTCGTTCTCTTTGCGAGCTTCGCCTATCTCTACTACAGCACGAGAGTGTGCCATACGTGTAACAAGACGCATCAAGACAGGCAACTTCAACTCTTCCGACATATCGAAAGCGTATGACATCATGTCGTAAGCCTCTTGCTGTGAAGCAGGTTCCAATACAGGTATCATAGCAAACTTACCATAGAAACGCGAATCTTGTTCGTTCTGAGAAGAGTGCATTGATGGGTCATCGGCAGATATAACGACAACGCCGCCGTTGACACCTGTCATGCCACTGTTGACAAATGCGTCAGCTGCAACGTTAAGACCTACGTGCTTCATACATACCATAGCTCTCTTTCCGGCAAATGACATACCAAGAGCAGCTTCCATGGCTGTCTTCTCGTTGGTGCACCATTTGCTGTGTACGCCTCTCTCTCTTGCTATAGGGGCTGACTGAATAAACTCTGTAATCTCTGTTGATGGAGTGCCGGGATAGGCATATACTCCGCTTAGTCCTGCATGTAGTGCACCGAGTGCAACAGCATGGTCACCAAGCAACAATTTCTTTTCCTTTGACATTGTTATTTTGTTCTTTGTTTTTGTTCATGTTATTTCTTGTCGGCGGCTTTGTTGTAACACAAGGCAGTTGCCGTTGCTACTATACGTCCATCGTTGTCTGTCACTGTAGCTATGACTGATGGTAGTTTCTTATGAGGAACGCTCACCTCTGCTTTGCATGTCAAGCGTGAGCCCGGACGACCTGCAGCAGTGAATGAAATACTCGCTTGTACCGAGACATTGCCTATACCGGTTGAGTTGACAGCTACGGCAATGAGTGTGTCGGCAAGGGTAAATATCGCACCTCCCTGACAAGCACCTCCGGCATTGAGATGTCTCTCAGTGACGTCCATGTAGCCCGTTGCTTTGCCGGCTTCGACATGCTCTATGACGACACCGCTCAACTCTGCATATTTGTCGTTGGCGAAAAATTGCTTTATTTCATCTATTGTCATGATAAGACGTTGTTTTGCTTTTAATTTGTGCAAAAATAATTATTATTTAGAATAAAATGAAACTTGGGAGCTTTTTTCTTTTTACATAAGTCATTTTTGTTGTTTGGTCTAAATGGGTTGTTAGAGAGTATATAAATGTCTTTTTGCGAGTGAGTGGAAAGAGTCTGATGATTGGTAGATGAAGAGAGGGATAAAGAGTATTTGCTGTCGTGATGGAAATTACAAATTGTAAGCAAAAACGTCAACTTTACAAAGTGTCAACTTATATAAAATGGTTGTTTGACGCTATGGTGAGCCTATGGTGAACCTATGGTGAAGCTATGGTGAAGCTATG
>CALAUL010000006.1 GCA_937892255.1 uncultured Bacteroidales bacterium
CTAAAAAAAAAAAAAAGGCAAGCTTTTTAACATTTTTCTGCGATTTTTTTTCGTTAACACCCTTCATACCAAATTCGTCTTTCTAAACGATGAAGAAATAGCATATCTTCTTTCTTCAAATTTTTTCCAAATCATTTCTATAATCTTTTTACGTATCAATAAAGACACTGCCCCCACAACCAACCATATAATAACGCATATCGATTCTGATATATACACCTTACTCAAAACAGGTAAAAACACGGTCACAAAAACTAAAAAAAAAGTGATTATAGTTCCTAATTGCATTGGCTGTTGCACACCCTTAATTCCCTTTGTATATAGATTCACTCTCCTGTTATTAAATACAACCGATAAAAATGCTAACGGCACAATAAAACCAACACTAAATATCGTATATGAGACTATATCAACAGCAGTACTTCCTATCAAAAACATCAATGTCGGACAAATAAGAACAACTAACAGCGATGCCACATTCATCTTAAACATCCATAATTGCCTCAAAAAAACTTTCGAGCAACTCTGTAGCCCGTCAAACGAACTACCCTCCGCCGAAAAGGTAAAATCACAAAATACAGAAATAATAAAAATTGGGAATGAGAATACTAACCAACATAAACCCTCACTTACATGACAATTAAATAATATGAACACAATCCAAAAAAACGACATAATAATATTTTTCTTTAATGAGGTATGAAATGTTTCTGCAAATAGAAAATTCAACATTACACTTCTCGTATGAAAAGAAACAACCTTTGACGCTGATGATATACGATTCTGAAACACATTCTTCGTCTCGTATTCAAACATCAACATATATCCTATTACATTAATTACAAACAATATAAAAAAGGCATATTCGTTAACTATCATTTCATAATCCAAACCCATTATCCCAATTGCAAACACTATAGGCAACAACCAAAAATAAAATTTATAATCTACCAAAATACCCATCCAACGTAACATCATGCTATTGAAGAACGACACCATAAGAGCAAATGACAAAATAAATAATGAATCTGCAAATGACATATCACATACAACCAATACTGGAAAAATAAATGCCAACAAATTGTAATTAGCAATAGCAAATACTTCATCAGCTATATAATACGGCAATAATCTCTTCTTTTTTAACGGCAGAACGATATACCTCAAAAGCCATGAGACATCAGTATTCTTCGTGAAAAACTTTATGACAAAATCCAACACTACACACAACAATAGTATCTTACTTATACTTTCTATACCGACACTTGCCTGTCTGATAATCATCGAAAAGACGTATCCAATCATCAAAAACGCTAAGAACACAACTAATTTCTTCAGCACCAACAATACCAATGATACACAATAAGCACCCGAAGAGACCTCTTGTTTGAATTTCGTCAAGAACAATTTAAAAAGCATGACATTTCTTTTTTTTGCAAAAGAATGCATTTTGTCTCTCTTTGCAAAGAGATAGGGCTCCTTTTGTGTATTTACACTGTCTTTGTCGGATTTAATAACTTTATGTTTTGGGACAAGTATGTTCTGCCATTATTTTACCTTCGTTATGCGTTCGAGATTTATTGCAAAAAGTCGAACGCATAGCGAACCTACATCGGAGCTACAACGGAGCTACAACGAACCTACAACGGAGGAAGAACGGAAAGCTAATGAGGCAAAGAATTTATTGCCACCCAAACAACAGCCCGTTCACAACTTTATTGTATATTTGCGTACGAATGAACTACAATAATGAGATTGCAACAAATACTATATATAATCGCTATCGTCGTGTCATTTACGATGTGTACCGAAAGACATGACCGAGACGTACACACGCTGCTTATTGACATGAACAGCACAACGTTTGAACCGTTGATAGTACGACAAGCGACCGGAGAATGTGCTATAGTAGATACCATGACGGCAGACAACAACGGCGTCTATATCATCGACATCAGTTCGTTACAAACGGGCTTCTATACTCTGCAAGCCACAGACTCGGTCCGTATCATGGACATAGTCTTATGTGAAGCCTTTCCCATAGAGATATGCGCCAGACGAGGATATGAGAACGAAGCTACAACAAACAGCACAGCCAATAGGATATACTGGACATTGCAACAAATGCACAATGACTTCGCCGTACAATGCGACACCATTGTTGCCCGATACAACGTAAGCACACAAAGTCAAATGCGCGACACAGCACGCACTCTGATAATCGACAAATTAAGAGAGATACGTCGTAGCAACGATAGTCTGCTGTCAGCAAGCGACAACATGCTGGTATCAATACCCATATTGCTAAGTTCGTACAACGGTCAAAAAATGTACTCAGTAAAGAACGACTTCGACCTGCTGGAGAAATACGCAAACAAAATATCACAACGATATCCGACAAACGAATTGGCAATAGACTTCAAACAGAAAGTAGACTCGCTAATCAAGCCAGTACTCTTCTCACGCAGATACAAAAGAGGAAATCAACTTCCCAATATAACACTGACAACGGCAGACAATTCTATCATCGAACTTCCGCAAGAAGAGAAACGCCCGTATGCTATATTCTACACAAACGACACTACGGCACAAACAAAAAGTCTTTGGAACGAGCTCATATCAACATGCCCGTACAATAGTAAGATATATGCCGAAATACCTGAAAAGATACAACACACAACAAAAAAGACTAACATTACCATAGGTACATTGCAAAACATCGACAAAGAGACCATAACGAAACTACAACCAATAATAATCGTAGTAAACCCCAATGGAGAGATAAAAACGGTGGTATTCAATGCAAGAAAGAGAGATTTGAACAATGTATATCAAAATCTTTCTATATTTGTACCCACGAATAACCAAAACAAGAAACAATAACATTACATATAATGAAACAAAAATTACTTTTGCTTATCGCAACTATTGCAATACTCGCATCGTGCACAACCAAGCAAGGTGTCACACTATCGGGAACTATCGCAAACAGCTCGGGAGAGACAATATATCTTGAAAGATTCGGACTTGATGCCATTGTCAAAGAAGACTCTTGTGCACTAAGTCGCGACGGGAAATTCGTACTCAACGCACCGGCAGTTAGCGAGCCAACATTCTTCAGAGCGTCTATCGGTGCGAAATCAATAACATTCTTGGCCGACTCTATTGACAACGTAATAGTAGAAGCTGACCTCAACGACCTTTCATGGCCATCGAGCGTCAAATTCTCCAACTCTCCTGAATCAGAAAAGATACAAGAGATTATAGACAAAGCCTCTACCTTAGAGAAAGAGCTTACTCAATACGCAAAAAAAGCAGAGAACTACGATAGCGACCAGCGCAAAGAAGCCAACGACAAAATGGTAGTAATGATTGACGAATATAAAAAGTTCATCGAAAAAGTAATATTCGACAACTACACATCATTTGTCAGCTACTATGCACTGTTTCAAAATGTACTCGACATGCCGGTGTTGGACGTAATGGACAGCAAAGACCAAAGCCTCTTCTCGACAGTTGCAACAAGTCTCAAGATAAAACACCCTGACAGCAAACGAGTAAACCATCTCTATGACTATGTCTTGCAAGCAAAAGCAAGCCAGAAACGCAGAGAAATGAACGACAAACTCATCAGCACAGCCACAGAAGTAAAGTCTCCGGACTTAAACCTCCCAAACCTTGATGGTGAAAGAATAAAATTATCGTCGTTGCAGGGCAAAATCGTGATACTGCAATTCTGGGCATCACCCGTTGAAGACGCACGTATATCGAACCGTCAACTCGCCAAGCTATACGCAAAATATAAGAATAGCGGACTCGAGATATATTCCGTGTCGTTCGACACAAGCAAAGTACTTTGGGAAAGCGCGGTTAAGAACGACAACATGACATGGATAAACGTTTGCGACCTACATGGCGAAAACTCTATCGCAGCACGCTTGTACAACGTATCACGTCTGCCCTCTAACTACATCATAGCAAGAGATGGTTCGCTCGTTGGAAAAGACCTCTTCGGGACACGTCTTGACAACAAGATAGCCGAGCTAATGAGATAAGAACTCGCAACGATGAAAGCCTACTTCGCAAGCGACATACACTTGGGTGCACCCATAATCGATGATAAACGTGCGCACGAAAGGAAGTTCGTAGAATGGCTTGATTATGTAGAAAAAGATGCCGATGCAATATACCTCTTAGGAGACGTTTTTGACTATTGGTACGAATATAGAACTGTAGCCCCAAGGGGCTACATTCGTTTTTTAGGGAAACTATGTTCCCTCACCGACAAAGGTATCGAAGTGCATATCTTCACAGGCAATCACGATGTGTGGATGTTCGGCTATCTACAAGAGGAATGCGGCGTAAAAGTACACAGCAAACACGAGATAATAGAGATAAACGGCAAAAGACTATTCATAGGCCACGGTGATGGACTGGGCAACTATGACAGAGGCTACAACCTGCTGAAATGGGTATTCAACTGCAAAGCAGCCCAATGGTGCTACTCGCTGCTACACCCCGATATAGCAGGGCTAATAGCAACGACGTGGTCATTTAAAAGCCGTAAACGAAACAACAAAAAAATTGAAGCACAAAAAGCAATACCCACAGAAAAAGAATTTCAGATACAATACGCTCTTGAATACATAAAAGGAGACGACAGCATAGACTACTTCGTTTTCGGACACCGTCATATACTGAAAGACGTCTGCATAAACGACAAGAGCAGAGTGATAATAATAGGCGATTGGCTATATAACTTCTCCTACGCCGTCATGGACGAGGGAGAAATAAAACTCATCAAATGGGAAAACAGAGAACCTGTTCCCTCGACACAACTA
Organism: uncultured Bacteroidales bacterium; assembly: GCA_937892255.1. Lineage (GTDB taxonomy): Bacteria > Bacteroidota > Bacteroidia > Bacteroidales > Marinilabiliaceae > W3P20-009. The sequence continues at coordinate 4,842 of CALAUL010000006.1, forward strand.
CACCGACAATAAAACACAACACCCACATAAACATTAATACAATGAGAAAGATATACGACTTTTTGGTAATAGGCTCAGGAGCTGCAGGCTTGTCGTATGCACTCAAAGTGGCTAAAAAAGGAAAAGTTGCCCTTATATCGAAGACAACATTAGACGTAACAAACACCTCATACGCACAAGGAGGCATTGCCGCAGTGACAAAACAACCCGATGACTTCAAGAAACACATCGAAGACACACACATTGCCGGAGCAAATATTTGCAATCCGGACGTAGTGGAAATGGTAGTGACAAAAGCCCCTAAACAGATAGAGCAATTGCTGAAATGGGGAACAATGTTTGACAAAAAAGACGATGGACAATTTGACCTTCACCGCGAAGGAGGACATTCCGAATTCAGAATACTGCACCACTTGGACAATACCGGATTCGAGATACAACGTGCTCTGATATCGCAAATAAAAAACAATCCTAACATTGATGTATACGAAGGACATTTTGCACTCGAAATCATCACTCAACATCATCTGGGAAGAGCCAATGAACCATGGATGAATGACATAAAATGCTACGGAGCTTATGTGCTCGAAGAGTCGACCAACAAAATCATCACATTCCTCTCTAAAGTGACCATGATGGCAACAGGTGGCATTGGAAATGTGTATCAGGTAACAACGAACCCTACCATATCAACAGGCGACGGCATAGCAATGGTATTCAGAGCCAAAGGCGTGATACAAGATATGGAATTTGTGCAATTTCACCCCACGTCGCTCTACAACCCAAAAGAGAGACCCAACTTCCTTATCACCGAAGCCATGCGCGGATTTGGAGGAATATTGCGACGTAAAGACGGCTCTACATTCATGGAGAAGTACGATGAAAGAAAATGCTTGGCTCCACGCGACATAGTGGCAAGAGCAATAGATAACGAACTTAAAATATCGGGTGACGAATTCGTTTATCTCGACGTTACTCATAAGCCTGCAGAAGAGACTCAGAAACATTTTCCAATGATTTACAATAAATGTTTGGAAATAGGTATTGACATCACAAAAGATTATATACCGGTAGTACCTGCGGCACACTACTTATGCGGAGGAATAAAAGTAGACCTTAAAGGACGAACATCTATCAACAACCTATATGCAGCAGGAGAATGCAGTTGCACTGGTCTGCATGGAGCAAATCGTTTGGCTTCAAATTCGCTCTTAGAAGCCCTTGTTTATGCTGATGTTGCAGCTGAAGATTCACTCAAGATAATCGATACCATTTCTATCCGCGAAGATATTCCTCAATGGAATGAAGATGGCATAGTTGACAACGAAGAGATGATTTTGATTACTCAAGCAAACAAAGAAGTAGAGATGATAATGAGCAACTACGTAGGTATAGTTCGTTCTAACATTCGTCTCAAAAGAGCTCTTGACCGTCTCGAAATTATTTATCGAGAGACCGAAGAACTATATCAGAAAAGCCAAGTCTCAAAACGCTTGTGCGAACTGCGCAACAAGATTAACGTGGGCTATCTGATAATAAAGATGGCTCAAAAACGCAAAGAGAGCCGAGGTTTGCACTACACTCTCGATTATCCTAACAAAAACGAAAAACTGGATACTTACAAAAACTAAAAAAACAACCATATATAACAATACGGACTACAAACACTCTGATTTGCAGTCCGTATTTTATTTACTCAAAACGTCTTCTTACTCCAACGAAATCTTTGTCTCGAGAGGCGTGTTGTCAGAACTTCCGCCGACATATACGACATACTCACCGACAAGAGGTTTCATGCGCTCCGTTTTAACGTCGAACCAATCGAACGCATCGCGTGGCATGGCTATCTCCACCGTCTTCGTCTCTCCGGCATTCAGACTGACACGTTTGAAAGCTCTCAACGTACGTTGCGGACCTTCTGTATCCGACGGACGTGAGACGTAAACCTGTATAACCTCTTCGCCCGCACGCTTGCCTATGTTAGAAAGCTCTACTCGCAAAACAGCAGAGTCTCCGTAGCATATACTTTCCTTCTCAAACGTTGCACTCTTGTAAGCAAATGTGGTATAACTCAATCCATGACCAAAGGCAAAAAGAGGCTTTTCGGTCATATAACGATAAGTACGACCCTTCATAGAGTAGTCGAGGAAATCCGGCAATTGTGCCACATTGCGATAGAAAGTCATAGGAAGACGTCCCGAAGGGTTGACATCGCCAAAAATAACATCTGCCAACGCTCGACCTCCCTCTTGTCCCGGATACCACGCTTGAAGGATAGCTCCACACACCTTTGTCTCCGGCTCCATAGCTATGGCAGAACCAGAGAAATTGACAAAGATAAGACGCTTGCCAAGTGTCGAAAGACGCTTGATGACATCGCGTTGTGCATCAGGCAACTCTATATCTTCACGGTCACCTCCTTTGAATCCTTTTGCACTCACTCGCATCTCTTCGCCTTCCAACTTGGGAGATATACCTCCGGCGAAGATTATAGCATCTGCCTTGCGAAGGTCCTTCATTGCCACACTGATATCGCTACTCTTCTCCAATAGGTCAAATATCATGTAGCTATCACGACGCACCGACACGAATGTCAGTTCAATATCATATTTCTCTCCCTTGACGAAATTCAATTCATAGATATCTTCTGGATTTGCCACACGCTCTTTTTCGAGGACTGTTTTTCCGTTAATCTTTATGCCCAATTTGCCATTATGGCTTATGCGGAATACGGCTTTTCCCGAATGACCTGGAGCAAATGATGTCTTATAAGAAGATGAGAACTTTTCGATATTGACACCCGGGGCAGGCGTTGTAGCCCCCATGGTGAAGAATGTTATTGGCGAAGAAGCCTGCACCGTAGCAGCCACATCTCCCGACAAATCGCTATTGTTCCAGTACGTAGCACTGAAACCAATATTGCCATTGGCCAAACAGCTATTCCACAAACTTTCGTAAACAGTCGCATCTGTCAATCCGCACAACGGATAATAGATAACTTTTGCATTTGGAGCTTTCTCTTTTATGCCTTGCAACAAAGTAATAGTGTAAGGTGGCTGACCGTTGTAGTTGCCCCACTGCATGACCGAGTCATTGGCATTTGGTCCGACGACGGCTATTGTCATCTTCTTTGACAACGGCAGAGTATTCTTGTTATTTTGTAAAAGGACTATACTCTTTTGCGCCATTTCGAGAGCGACCTTTGCATGCTCATCTGATGCAACGACAGAATATGGTATGTCAAAATGAACGCCTTCGTCCATTATGCCCAATTCGAAACGTGCTTTCAACAAACGTAATACCGAGATGTCTATCGTTTTCTCGCTGATGATACCTTTCTTCACTGCTTCGACGAGGGCTTCATAGCTCGAACCGCACTCTACATCAGTGCCTGCTACAACAGCAGCTGCAGATGCTTCTGCCGCATTGGGATAGACATTATGATGTCCTTCTGTGTAGAAATCGTTTATTGCCCAACAATCCGAAACGACCAAACCATCGTATCCCCATTCATTGCGCAAGATAGACGTCAGAAGAGTTTCACTGCCACAACAAGGTTCTCCCTCATAGGCATTGTATGCACACATGACCTCTTTTACACGTGCTTTTTGCACCAAATCTTTAAATGCCGGCAGATATGTCTCGCGCAAATCACGTGCCGAGATGTTCTTTGCGTCAAAGCTATGTCGGCACCATTCCGGTCCGGAATGTACTGCGTAGTGTTTTGCACATGCATGCAACTTGTTGTACTTGCTTGTTGCAGGTCCTTGCATGCCACGCACTGCCGCCTGTCCCATCACAGATGTCAGATACGGGTCTTCACCGTAAGTCTCTTGTCCTCTGCCCCATCGCGGATCGCGGAAGATGTTGATATTCGGAGTCCACATTGTAAGACCTTGATAACGGGCATACGAATTCTTTGAAACGAAGTCTTTGTTTTTCGCTCGAGCCTCGTCACTCACTATGGTGAACGTGCGCAACATGGCTTCATCATCAAACGTTGCCGCCATGCCAACAGCTTGTGGAAAGACGGTAGCCAATCCGGCACGTGCCACACCATGCAACGCTTCGTTCCACCACTCATAAGGTTTGATGCCCAAACGCTCAATGGCCGGCGAGTTGTTCTGCATGAGAGATACTTTCTCCTCCAACGTCAATCGACGCAAGAGGTCTTCTGCTCGTTGTGATGGCGTAAGTTCCGAATTCTGATATGGAAGAACTGCTCTTTGAGCTACAGCCTGCAGTGTCAGAACAAGAACTGATACTATTAATATTACTCTTTTCATTAATTAAAGTGATTTTATTGGTTTATTACTGTATGAGTAGGAAATGCGAACTCTAACCCTGCTTCAGAGAATCTGCGCAATATCTCTATGTTGATTTCCGTCTGAGTGTCAAAAATGCTCGCATCTTTGACTATGTAATATATAAACGTTATTCCTAACGAGAAGTCTCCATAGGTTTCAAAGAATACGTCCGGATTATCCGATACGTGTGGATTCTCTTTTGCTATCCGACGAAGCAGAGATATTGCTTGCTCCATTTTGTCGGCTGTAGTGTCATATGTTAGGCCTAAGTTTAATGTTATTTTGCGAGTCGGTTCCATAGTAATGTTCTCAATGACAGAACCTGTTATTTGAGAATTGGGTATTGTGACCAACGTTCCAGCCAATGTGCGCAAGCGGAATGTTCTCATTCCTATTGACTCTACATAACCGTCGTAGCCGGATATTCTAATACGTTGTCCTATGGAAAAAGGCCTATCCAACAAGACTGTAAATCCGCCAAAGAAGTTTGCCACCGTATTTTGAGCTGCCATGGCCATTGCTATACCGCCAATACCCAAACCGGCTATCAAGGCTCCGACATCATAACCCGAGTTGTTCAAAGCAGAGACTATTCCAAAAGCCCATATAAGACCGACAATAATCTTACGCACTATGTTGAATACATGATTGCCCGACTCGTTGGACCCGACTTGAACACGTGGTCTTACGAAGCCATCTAACAAACCGGAGATAAGTCCACTTATAAACCATGTGGCATTGATAGTTATAATGACTATGAATATCTTTGATATTACATTGTCGACCATCGGAGAAAAGGTAAGCAACAGCAACGCTATCTTACACCCTGCTATGATAAACGAAAATACGAATGGGGTTTCGACCCTTGACACAATTATATCATCTGCCTTAGCCTTCGTGCGATTTATGATGGCCTTCACCAAAGTGCGTATAAGCCATTTTACCAAACGACTTATGCTAATGAAGACAATGATAATGAAAAGCGATATTATCCAATTGGAAAGCGAATTTCCCAACACTTCATTGTTTAGGAATGGAGTATCAAGCAACTCTCTAAGATACTTTATCATAATGTTTCTCCGCTATTTAGAAAAATAAAGGCCACAATGATAAATAAAACTATCATTGCAGCCGATATATGAAAATTAGATTATTTTAAACTAATTATTAAGGGCTTCCGCTCCACTAACGATTTCTATGAGTTCGTTTGTGATTGCAGCCTGACGAGCCTTATTGTATTGCAATTGCAAATCGCCAAGAAGCTCTGTTGCATTGTCCGTTGCCTTGTGCATAGATGTCATACGGGCTCCATGTTCAGACGCCAACGACTCCAATATGGTAGAATACAGCTTTGTGTTTACAACTTGTGGCGTTATGGCTTCAAGTACAGATGCTTTGTCCGGTTCTACAATGTAATCACAATATTTACATTCTGAATCGCCGGTTGACAAAGTGAATGGCAACATCTGTTTGGCAACTACATTCTGAACTGCGGCGTTGACAAACTCGTTATACACAAGATGTACTTCACGATATTTTCCTGAATAAAATTCATTCGCAATCTGTGTTGCTACCTCAGATACGGACTTTGTGGTGACGTTGTCCAACAAGTCGTTGTAGTTTCCCACTACAGATATTCCTCTTGAAGCAAGGCCTTTGGTCAGCTGTTTGCCTATCGGCAATACATCGACTTCCTGTCCTGCAAAACGCTCTTTCAACAAGAGTTCAGTCTCTTTTACCACATTTGAGTTAAATGCTCCTGCCAATCCTTTGTTTGATGCAATCGGAACAATAAGTATTTTGCCCTTTTGGCTAACTCTGAACACCGCAAAACGATCGCAAACGTCATCTATTGACATTCCCAAGAAGTTGGCTACTTCCATTAATTTATTGACGAAAGGTCGCACATGCTCAACGTCATCTTGAGCCTTCTTAAGTTTTGCCGCAGATACCATCTTCATTGCGCTCGTAACTTGTCGGGTCGTTCGCACTGAATTGATACGGATACGTATATCTTTTAAATTAGCCATAAGTCAAATGTTATTAACTGAACTGTAAACTGACTTGCTCTGCAACATCTGTAAGAACCTTTGTGATGTCGTCATCAATTTTACCCGAAGCAATAGCTTCAAGGACGTCATTATGCGCAAGCTCCATTTCGTTGAGGAAAGCATTTTCGAACTCTGCCACTTTTGTAACCGGAACGTTCTTCATCAATCCGTTTGTTCCACAATATATGATAGCAACCTGCTTAGCTACCGGAACAGGGGAGTATTGAGCCTGCTTGAGCAGCTCTACGTTTTTACGTCCCTTATCCAATATAGCCATCGTCGTTGCGTCCATATCTGAACCAAACTTAGAGAAGGCTTCCAATTCGCGATATTGAGCGTGGTCCAGCTTCAATGTTCCGGCCACTTTCTTCATTGACTTAATCTGCGCCGAACCACCTACACGCGACACCGATATACCAACGTTGATAGCCGGACGAACACCCGCATTAAAGAGGTTTCCTTCCAAGAATATCTGTCCATCGGTAATCGAAATTACATTTGTCGGGATATACGCCGAAACGTCACCGGCTTGTGTCTCGATAATAGGCAGAGCCGTCAATGAACCGCCACCCTTAACCATAGGTTTTAGAGTTTCTGGCAAGTCATTCATCTGAGAGGCAATATCGTCATTTTCCACAATCTTTGCAGCTCTTTCGAGAAGACGAGAGTGCAAATAGAAGATATCTCCCGGATATGCTTCACGACCTGGTGGACGACGAAGCAAAAGACTCACTTCACGATATGCAACTGCCTGTTTTGACAAGTCGTCATAGATAATCAAGGCCGAACGGCCGGTATCTCTAAAGTACTCTCCGATAGCGGCTCCTGCAAAAGGCGAATAAAACTGCATGGCTGCAGAATCAGCAGCTGTTGCCGATACTACACACGTATAATCCATTGCACCATACTTCTCAAGTGTACTTACTATCTGTGCTACAGTACTGCCTTTCTGGCCTGTCGCTACATATATGCAATATACCGGCTTGCCTTGTTCGTAGAAGCTACGTTGATTTAATATTGTATCAATTGCGATAGCCGTCTTTCCTGTCTGACGGTCGCCAATGATAAGCTCACGCTGTCCTCTACCAATAGGAATCATAGAGTCGATAGCCTTGATTCCTGTCTGCAATGGTTCCTTAACCGGCTGACGGAACAACACCTGAGGGGCTTTTCTCTCAAGTGGCATTTCATACAAATCTCCCGATATAGGACCTTTGCCGTCTACCGGTTCGCCAAGCGGATTTACTACACGGCCAATTATACCTTCTCCAACACGGATAGAGGCAATACGTCCCGTTCTTTTTACGGTGTCGCCTTCTTTAACCTCGTTCTGACCTCCCATAAGTACTATACCTACGTGATCTTGCTCAAGGTTCATCACAACACCGGTAGAGGCGCCAATTTCGACAAGCTCGTTGGCCTGAACATTGTCAAGACCATATGCCCTTGCAACTCCATCGGCAACGGTCAAAACCGTTCCAACCTCTTCCATTTTCATTGAAGACTCAAACTTCTCAAGTTGCGCCTTAAGCAAATTTGATACTTCTGAGGCTTTTATGTTTTCCATGTTATTACTTCTTTGAAGATGAAACTAAACCGTCAAACTATTTTCAATCTCTTTCAGCTGACGAAGAACACTACAATCAAGTTGTTTGCCTTCTATAGTTATTACCATTCCTCCAAGTAATGACTCGTCTACACTGAACGATGCATCAACTTTTGCTCCAAGTTTACTCTCTATAATCGAAACAAATGTCTTCTCTTTTTCCGTCGACAAACCACATGCTGTCACGATATCCACTTGTTTGATTCCCAAGCTTTTCTTGTACAAACTTTGAAACACTCGCAATATATCATCTAATGCCGACACACGCTCTTTGTCAACCACGAACATTAGGAAATCTATCATCGTAGATGTTACATTGCCATTGAACACCGTGAACAAGAGTTCCTTCTTCTCTGACATCTTTTTTATCGGAGATGACAAGAAGTTATATACTTCGCTATTAGCCGCAAATGCGTCTCTAATATTTTGTGCATCCGAATTAACTTCATCTAATTCCTTACGCTGATCTGCGAAGTCATACAATACCGTGGCATAACGCCTTGCTATAAGTCCAACATCCATATTGTGATGAGATATTTATTTGAAATTGCTTTCGTTGAGGTATTTCTCTATTAGTTTCTCCTGTTTCCCTTCTGCCTTCAAGTCTTCTGCCAATATCTTGCCGGCTATCTCTACCGACAACTTTGCGACCTGTTGCTTCAGTTCCACAATAGCGTTCTGCTTCTCTTTCTCTATCTGAGCACGAGCCGCAGCCATTACCTTTTCCGCTTCTGTTTGCGCAGCTGTTTTAGCTTCGCCGACGATAGAATCCTTCATCGCACGAGCTTCCTTCAGCATCTGCTCTCTCTCTAATCGAGCCTCGGCTGTCATCTTGGCTTTCGACTCTTCCATTTTCTTATACTCCTCTGTTGCTTTCTCCGCAGACACAAGAGCTTGCTCTATCTTTTCTTCTCGCTCTTTGATGGCATCTAACATCGGTTTCCATGCAAACTTTTTCAGCAAGAAGAAAAGTATTATGAAAGTAAGTCCAGACCATATTACCAACCCCGGCTCTGGTGATAAAAGATCCATGATTCAATCGTTTTATTATTATGAAAGGAAAGCGATAACGATAGCGAAAAGACCAGCACCCTCAATCATACCTGCTGCAATAAGCATAGCTGCTTGTATCTTTCCTGCCATCTCCGGCTGACGTGCCATAGCGTCAAGAGCAGACTTTCCAATATTTCCAATTCCAAGGCCGATACCTATAACGATCAAGCCCAAACCTACGCTAATTAAATTTCCCATAATCGTAAAGTTTTAATTATTATTTTTTCAGTTACTTATCTCTTTATCAATGTTCTTCATCTTTAACCGCAAGACTTATGTACAAAGCTGATAACAATGTAAAGATATACGCTTGCAGTGCTCCAAATATCAACTCAAGAATAAAAATTATCAGTGCCAACAATACCGACGGAACTACCATCACGTATGACTTCACAATAAATATCATCGATATAAGACTTATAATTATAATGTGTCCTCCTGTGACATTCGCAAAAAGACGAACCAACAATGTGAATGGCTTGGTAAACATACTAATAACCTCTATCGGCACCAATATCAACTTCATTACAAACGGAACTCCCGGAAGTGTCAGGTTGTGTTTCCAATAGTGCTTATTGGCACATACACTTGTTATTATAAATGTAAATATCGCCAATATCGCAGTAAACGATATGTTTCCAGAAAGGTTGCTTGCTCCGGGGAAGAACGGAACTAACCCAATAAGATTGTTTATCCATATAAAGAAAAACAGAGTCAATAGATACGGGGTGAATTTTGCCGATTTCTCATGTCCTATCTGCTCATCAGCTATGTCTTTTACAAAGAGTACAAGCAATTCAACTACCGAGTTGCCACCTCTTGGCACTACTGATTTTTTATACGATTTGGCGGCTCCACAGAAAATGAGTAATATAATAATGACACTCATAAACATCGACGCCACATTTTTAGTTATCGAAAAATCGAAATCCACCTTTGACGCCGTCTCTGTTTCATCTGCCTCTATTCCATCTATCCCTATTCCAGACCTTGTATATACTAATTTGTCATGAGAATCCAAAAAATAAACTCTGCCATTTTTGCGAATGGTTTTACCATGTGCTAACTCCGACGACATACAGAAAATCCAATCACCTTGATTGTATGCCATCACCGGAAGACTAATATTTATATGGTGTGATTGACCCTCTGAATCTTCGTAAGAAAACACATTCCATGAATGAGAATCCGATATATGATGACTTATGACACTTGTCATATCCAACTCTCCACTTTGCGCTTCAGCCTCTGAGGCATACACCGAAGTGCACACACTTAGCATGATTGATAATACAATTAACAAATTTCTCATAACGTATACTAAAATTATATACAACGAATCTATAAAGACCGGCTCACTACATATATTCCTACGAACTGAGCTACAAAAAAGTTTACACAAAATACAATAGATGTATACATATTTTCACTATCCATAGGAGAAACGAATGCAAACAACGCTATAGCCATCAATATAAACTTAGACACCTCTGCTACCAAACCCAATATGACGCTTGATATTTGATACTTTGACCCAATTTTTACAAAGACATAACGAACAACCTCTAATAATAAGGGTATCATCATCACTAAAAGTTGCTCGTTCCGCTCTTCTCGTATATATGCCAACACTCCTATATTAATAGGTATAATAATGACAGCATATATTATGAATGGCATCATTTCTTTGTGGACTCGACTGTCGCATTGCGCTTATCGGCCATATTGCACGAACCAATAAACACAGCTCCTGGTTCTATGCTAAGCTTTGAAATCGTCATTTCTCCCTTAAACACAGATGTACTCTTCAATGATAACAAATCTGAAACTTCCATCTTGCCGTCAAAAGCTCCCGAAATCTCTGCATTGACACATTTTATGGTACCTTTGATAACCCCAGCTGAACCTAATACAAGTTTTCCCTTTGAGGTTATGTTTCCTTCGATGGCACCATCTACACGCAGATCTCCATCGGTTTCAATATCTCCAACAATTTTTGTCCCTGCACCTATTATATTAGGCAGTTTATTTTCAACTTCAAATGTTTTTGCCATAATTAGTTCTTATTTTATTTGTTCGAAAACAAAATTAACAAAAGAATGTTTAACGTTTATCAAATTTTCCGAATTATTTTGTCTAAGTTTTTCATTTGATCCGAGAGTAACACCTCTGAGATTTCATTAGCTCCCAACGTATAGTACTGGAATACAGACATCGTCTTCTTCAAATCTCGATACCATTCTTTTTTTGACAAAGATGTGTTTCGTATCATCGCACATTCACAACAGTCACTTATCTTTTGTTCGAAATCACGACTGCCTATGTATTCATACATCGCATCATGAATCAATTCCTCTTCTCTGTTACTTGGCTTCTTATCTTGCATAACACGATTTACAATCTTTAATATCGACATCATCTGTTCTTCTGAGAAATGCATCTTTTTTATCATTGCAGATAGCTCTGATGACAAATCTTCTGCCATTTTAGGAAGTTCATTTGAAATGAATATCATTATCATGGCGACCTTGCATGTCATCTTCATTATAATATCTTCTTGTTGTCTTTCGATCAAAAGATCTACACTCTTCATCAATGATTCAAACCTGTTTTTGAAACATGTTACCCCCAACTTATCTATTGCCACAATGACCATATCTGCCATGTCCTTAATTTTCAACAATTGTATTTGTTGCAACATGATAGTATTAGGTCTGTACAACGAACCTCCTTCCGAATATTCCGGACGCAAACGTTTTACAAAGTACATGTCTATTTCTCCCTTGTACTTCACTGGCATCTTTCCTCTGTATTCACATTCGAAATAGTCTTTTATCTTTTCGTACGTATCACTGGTAATGTTTATCTCTCCCGGCTCGCTTGATGACTCCATTCGAGATGCAATGTTTACAGAATCTCCCCAAATATCAAAAGCTTTCTTCTTAAATCCCAACGTGCCCGAAATGACAGGACCGGTATTTATTCCTATGCGAATATTCCAAAAATTACTTGATAAAGATTGTCTGTTATTAACGTAGGCTATCATTCCAAGAGCAACCAAAACAACCTCTATCGGATTAGCACTGTCGACATCAGGGACTCCGCCCGCACACATATACGAGTCTCCTATCGTCTTGATTTTCTCGACACTATACTTCTCTACCAACTCGTCGAAATATATAAAATAACGATCCAACTCATCTACCAACTGCTCAGGATTCATCGTTTCGACAATCTTTGTAAATCCTTGAATATCGGCAAATAGAACCGTGACGCAATCAAATTTCTTTGTGCGACGGATGGATGCTGTCTCCATTTGACTTATCTCCAAAGTCTTTGAACGCTTCTTGTATCCACGCAATACCAGAAAAAAAATCAATAATGCAACGCCGATACCTATATATATCACGAGCGAATAATCAGTTTCCGACTTGAAAAAAATAGAAATTTCTGTTTTTCTTCCGGATTCTGACCGAATTTCCACCTTACTTTTTTCTAAAGAAGACGTTTTTATAATCACCGACGACAATTGTGTCTGTAATTCATTCAGAGTATCTCCCTCTTCAGATTTCTGAATTATTATAAATGGCGAATGAAACGAATCATTCGTTGTCCACGTCAGAGAAACACTTTCCCCAGACGTCTCTATTTGTCTATTAGCCAATACCTTATAATTGTCCGAGTCATCACTGTAATACACATTTTGCCCCGACATGGAAGTGCATAAAACCAATAAAAAAGCACCTAAAAACCATCTAAATTTTCTCATATTTTTCCCTTTTAAAACTTATCATTTTAAAATAATCCGCAATTTACTTTTTTTTTTATAAATAAACTACTAATTTTAACGATTGAAAAAACAAACTTACATTTATGGGGTCTTACACTGATACAATAATCGTTCCGTACGACTTTACGGAAAAAGCCAATTGCGCTGTAAAACATGCTGCAGTAGTGGCTCGAAACATGAATGCCGAACTTGTGTTGCTCCACATTGTCAAAAAAGAGAGCCAACAGTCAGAAGTTTATGGGCAATTGGAGTCTATAGCTGAAAAAGTTAAATCAGAAGAGAATGTCGGAGTGCGACAAATAGTCAGAGAGGGTACAATCTTCAAGACAATCAACGAAGTTGTAGACGAACAAAAGGGTGTACTCGTCGTAATGGGTACTCATGGAATGAAAGGTATGCAAAAACTTACCGGAAGCTGGGCTCTTAAGGTAATAGTCGGGTGCCACGTCCCTTACCTTATCGTTCAAAAAGATCCAGAATATACAACTCCGACAAACATACTTTTCCCTATTGACTACAAATTGGAAACAAAGGAAAAGCTTAAATGGGTCAGCATGTTGAACTACATCAATAATATCAACGTTTGCCTATTTGCACAACAAGGCAACGGACCGATGTACGACAATCCGACGAAGGCAAACATGACTTTCAGCAAGCGTTATCTTGATGAACGAGGTATACCATATACCGTTAATTGGACAGACAAACGTGGCTCGTTCTATGACATAACTCTCAACTATGCTAGAGAGAATAATATCGGTGTCATAATGATAACGACAACGCGAGACATTGCTTTCCACGACTACATCTTGGGTGCAAACGAGCAATCTATCATTGCCAACGAAGCCCAAATACCAGTATTTGTAGTTAATCCTCGCGCTGAAGTAAAGTTAGCATACACAAACTTCTAAACGACAAATATCTATTAACCAAATAATAACGAGGCGGACTAATTATCCGCCTTTTTTATAAACCTATGACTGAGTTACTTTTTGCCTCACAAAACAAAAACAAATCAAAAGAACTTACTGAAATACTTGGACAAGACTATAAGATATTGTCCTTGGCAGATTTGAACTACAACGAAGATATCGACGAAACAGGTTTGACGTTAGAAGAAAATGCTCTGATTAAAGCCAGACATATCTATAATATGTATCACAAACCATGTATAGCCGATGATTCGGGGCTTGAAGTGGAGGTTCTAAATGGAGAACCAGGTGTTTATAGTGCTCGATATTCAGGAGCCGACAATAACTCTCTCGCCAACATGTCCAAACTCCTACAAAAGTTGGACGGAGAGATAAACAGAAACGCACAATTTCGCACCGTCATTGCTTTTGTATCTTCACAAGGCGAATTCCTATTCGAAGGCATCGTAAAAGGAGTCATCACTACAGAGATGAAAGGCTCCGAAGGCTTTGGATATGACCCAATATTTCAACCAACATTTGGCAACGGATTGACTTTTGCCCAAATGTCACCAGCAGAAAAAAACAACATTAGCCACAGAGCTATGGCTGTAAAGAAATTCGTAACATTTTTAAAAAACAACAGATGAACAAAAAACTCATATTGTTTCTTTCCTTATTCAACCCTTTTATTTTGCTCTTCTCTAATGCACAATGGGACGAACATTATCAATGGACATCTTGTTCCTTCTCAGGCTTTTATAACGACACTCCTTTTGCCGGTCATAGTTTGGGACTGTACGCAAAAGAAGACAATACAATTAATAAAATAAGCAAAACTACGATTCTTTCCGATTCGGGCATAAGCGCAGTTTTAAGTAATGATACACATATATATATAGGATATAGCAATGGAAATATCGACATCATCAACATGTCAGAGGGTTCTACAACCAATATTCCCGAATTGAAAACCAACGAATTGATACAAGACAAAACTATCAACTCATTATTTCTTCACAACAACACTCTTTATTGTGCAAGCAATTCCGGCATATTCGTCATAGACCTTCCAAAACAAGAGATTAAAACTCTATACAAAGTATCCCAAACTAATGCAAAAATAAATGCTATTACTATAGCTAATGACTCTCTATATGCCGCAACCGCAAATGGTCTGTTCGTAGCAAGTTTAAAAAACAATCTTCTCGAAGACCATAACAACTGGAACTTATCTCACGACATTGATACTGTCTGCTCGGACATAACTACATTCGATTCAAAAGTCTTTGTCGCTTTAGGAAACAAAGACAAGAAAAACATTATTACCATAATTAGTTCAAACTCGGCTCCATCTAACTTAACTTCATCTTCGGCTTTTAGAGGATTTAGCACAAATGCCGATGCTTTGGCTATCGTCAACAGCAACAATATCAAAATTTATGACAAGTCATTAAAGAACATTGCTTCTGTAACATCATACAAATTTTCGGATTCTTCAAAAACTCCCAATATCCGCAGTGCTGTTCTTAAAAACAACTCATTTGCCATTGCCGATGGAAAGTTAGGCTTGGTTACTTGTGATATTAATGGTAACAACGCCTCTTCTACTTCACTAAACGGACCTACAAACAATAATAGTTTTAAAGTATTCGCAACCGAAAAAGCTGTATATATCTTGGGAGGAGGTATAAATAACGAATACAACAACAAGAACATAACGCCCACTCTGCATATCTACAGCGAAAATAAATGGACAACCTCAACCGCTAAGGGCAAAGACTTAATTAATATATGCAACGACCCCAACAACCCAGATTCCATATATGCTTCTCTTTGGGGCTCAGGTATATACAAAATAGAAAATCAAAAGTTATCCACCAACTACCATGCCTACAATTCTGCATTGGTAGATATTTTTGAAGGCAATTCGTACGTCAGAGTCAACGCTATCACATACGACAATCATTCCAATCTCATAGTAACAAATGCCGGTGTCAAACCCGGGCTCTGGATAAAGACCCAACAAAATGATTGGTATCCGCTGTCGTATATCCCGACAGATATTTGCCATTCGACGAAAGATATGATTCATACTCGTAACAACAACTCATGGTTAATCATATCTCCAATGAGCAATCAGTACGGAGGCTTGTTTGTGTTTAACACTAACGGTACCATTGAAGACGATTCTGATGATATGTACAGAGCCAAATCTACTGTTACGAGTGAAAGTCGCAACTATGGAGATCTTAAACTGATTGACTCAAATGGCGAGACATTGGCCTCGCTTGTGAATGCCGTAGCTGAAGATAAAAATGGCACAATATGGATTGGCACCGAAGTCGGAATTATTGTCTTCTATGATGACGCTTCGATATTTGACACTCCTCAACCGGTATTCCATCGCATCAAAGTGCCGCGCAACGATGGAACCAATAATGCCGACTATCTTCTTGACGGCGTTGATGTGACCGCTATTACTGTCGATGGAGCAAACAATAAATGGATAGGGACCAAAACGGAAGGTATCTTCCTTGTTGATGAGACCGGACTTAATACTCTTGAGCACTTCAATACAAAAAATAGTCCTTTGCCCACAAACGAGATATCTTCAATATCTATTCACCCTACAACAGGAGAAGTTTTCATCGCCACTCCGTTGGGAACTCTATCTTATAAGAACTATGTTAACGAATCCTCTAATAGTTTATCGGAGATAAAAGTATACCCCAATCCTATTCGACCAGAGTATGATAACGTGATAAGGGTAAAAGGGTTTACCCATGATTGTTCTGTAAAAATAACTGATATTGCCGGAAGACTTGTTTACGAAACAAAGTCACAGGGCGGTACGGCTATTTGGAACAAAGAGACCGTCTCCGGGCTCAGACTAAAGTCTGGTGTTTATCTTGTCTGGGCTACGGACAAAGAGGGCAAAGAATCTGTCGTAAGCAAAATACTACTGATGAAATAACCAAACATCAAAAAAGAGAGGCTGTCATTTGGATTGATATGACAGCCTATTTTTATGCTAAGAGCAACAATAATTCGTCACTTAATATATCACATGGTTTACACACTTCCGGACTCCAATGCCCGTTATCTATCAGATGTTTCTTCAAGAATAAAAAGTATGTTATCGGGAACTCGTTCTTTTGCCATTGCTGTGCGTAATTAAGCAAACCTGTCTGCTTCACAAAGCTATCCAACTCGCTCACTATACACTGCACAAACTCTACATACGGGCATACAAACGACAAGAGTTCGACTTCGTCATCTTCAAAAAATCCTAACGATTTCGTTATTTTTATCAATAAGTCCTGATTGCCGTCTACGGATAAGAACCAATTTAAACTATCAGTGCCACTATACCACACCACATGACACGAGTTTTCTTCTCCCCATAAATGTGAAGGTGTAGTAATCAATGTTACCATGCCATGTAACAAATCCCCCAACGGATTGCATACGTTATCTAATTGAAATTCAACCTCTGTACCTCCACATACGAACTTTGCATGTGCTGTCCCGGGAACTCCAAGAGCAAACGAAAATATAGGCTTATCGGCATCCATTTGTTTATTGATAGTAACGTTACGGCCTCAAATATACCAATTAATTATCTACAATTCACTCATTTTAACAAATTAATTTAATGGTCGGGCATAATCTTCTACATCTTTTTTTGATATTTCTACTTCTCCAAGTATCGCCAATCGCTCTATAACGTTCCTAAACTCTCTGATATTACCGGTCCAATTAATTTCTTGAAGGGCTTCTATTGCTTCCTTTGATATTGTCTTATTGGGTATATTCAAGTCTTGTTTTACCAACTCTAAGAAGTAGTCGGCCAAGGCTGGTATGTCGCTTTTGCGTTCATTCAGCGATGGTACGTTTATCACTATGACACTTAGTCTGTGGTATAGGTCTTCTCTGAAGTTGTTGTTCTTTATCTCTTCTATCAGATTTTTATTTGTTGCGGCCAAGACTCTCACATCTACTTTGATGTCTTTGTCGCTACCTACTCTCGAGACGGTACTTTCTTGCAACGCTCTTAACACTTTAGCTTGTGCGTCTAGACTCATATCGCCTATTTCGTCCAAGAATATTGTTCCGCCGTTTGCTTGTTCGAATTTTCCTATTCGCTGTTTTATTGCTGAGGTGAAAGCTCCTTTCTCATGTCCGAAGAGTTCGCTCTCTATCAGTTCCGATGGTATTGCGGCACAGTTGACTTCTACAAAAGGTCCGTTTGCTCTGCCACTCTGCTCGTGCAGAGCTCGTGCTACTAATTCTTTTCCCGTTCCGTTGGCTCCCAAGATAAGTACTCGAGCGTCTGTTCCCGCTACCTTGTCTATCACCGTCTTCATTTTTTCCATAGGTTCAGAACTTCCTACCATCTCGTATTGTCGAGATACTTTCTTTTTGAGCTTTTTCGTTTCGACAACGAGGTCTTTCTTCTCTATTGCGTTCTTTACTGTTATGAGCAATCGGTTCAAATCCAACGGTTTTTCTATGAAGTCGTATGCTCCTTTTTTTATGGCATCTACAGCTGTATCGATATTTCCGTGTCCGGAAATCATCACTACGGGCACATCTGAATTTTTCTCCATTATTAATGACAACACTTCAAGACCGTCCATTTCTGGCATCTTAATGTCGGTCAGTACCAGGTCATACTTTGTCTCTGCGTATTTTTCGACTCCCTCTTTGCCATTTTCGGCTAAGTCTACTTCATAGCCTTCAAGTTCGAGTATGTCTTTCAACGTAGTGCGTATGCTTCTTTGATCGTCTATCACTAATATCTTTGCCATAAATAAATTATTTTATTTGCCCATTAATATACTGATATACAGCTCCTTGTTTTAAAGCATAATTACATTGTGTTATTCGCTCGATTCGCATCTCGCGAATTATGAAGTTTATAAATATCGTTCCCGGTATTATCAGTTCTACTCTGGCTTTGTCCATGTGTGGCATATCTTTTCGCTGTGCTATTGTAGATACTAATAGTTTTCTATGTAGCTCTTCGAAGTTTGCCACCGATATTTCATACGAGGTGGACAATTTTACATTCATGCTCGGGTGCTTCATTCCGGCTATCAATCCGGCTATAGTATCGAACGAGCCCGATGTTCCGATGAGCGTTGTCGACGGGTAATTATGCAGTGCTTCATACAATGGTGTCAACTCCGAACGTATATATGCTTCCATTTGTTTTATCTCTGGCTGCGTTATGGGGTCTGATGGTGTGAATTTGTCCAATAGTCGCGATAGTCCCAGCTCAAAGCTGTGTTTCCAGATAATGCCGTCTTTGTTTGCCAATATAAATTCGTTGCTACCTCCGCCTATGTCGAGGATTAGGACTCTGTCTGTCCCTATAGGCATTACTTGCTTTACTCCATCGTATATGAGTTGTGCTTCTTCATCTCCGCTTACAATCGTAATCTCCAAGCCAAATTTATCTTTTATTTGGTTGGCAAAATCGGTTCCGTTCTTGGCGTTGCGCATGACAGATGTACCTATTGCCACTACCTTGTCGACGTTGAAGTTGGCTATAGTCTCCATGTGATTGGCAATAGCTTTTATTCCTCTTTCTATGGCTTCGGGCAATATTACGCCATCATTGATGCCTCCTTTGCCTAATCGCGCCGCTTCTTTTGTCGAATAGATTATTTGATAACTATCTTTTTTTACGACAGCTATCGCCAAATTGATGGTGTTGGTACCAATGTCAATAATTGCTAATCTCATCTTTATTTTTATGACTTGTTACTTTACTATGATTATGCATGTATGTCGAGAACGGCCAATTGTAATGTCTTAATGCCTTTATGTTCGTTCTCTTCTATCGAATAGCATATTTTAAATGGATTTCCTCCTTTTACCAATGACATTTTGTCTCCCATGCTGAATGCTATTCCGGACATTATCTCTCTGTTATGCATCTCTATCAGTTCCAATTTCAAGTGTCTTCGTCCTTTTCCTATCAGCTTCGATGTTCCGTAGTCAAATACATCATTCGAAACAAATATCGGTCTTGTATTGCCTGGTCCAAATGGTTCGAACTGACACAAGAGTCTATAAAATTTGGGTGTAATACTCGATAAGTGCAGTTCTGCATCTACATCTATTTGTGGTTGCGTCTGCTCCGGCACTATTGTTTGCGCTACGTATTTTTCAAATCTTTCTTTGAATGCCTCTACGTTTTCCAACTTCATCGTCAGGCCGACTGCGTAAGTGTGTCCGCCAAAGTTCTCTAACAAATCCGAGCATGCATCTATGGCTTTGTACAGGTCATAACCATCTACCGAACGTGCACTTCCTGATGCATATTCTCCCGACTTAGTCAATATCACTGTTGGTTTGTGATACACTTCGGTCAATCGTGACGCTACTATCCCTATTACGCCTTTGTGCCAAACTTGATTAAATAATACTATTGTCTTTTCGTTCTTAAAGTTGGCATTGCTCATGATATACGACTTTGCTTCTTTCGTGATTGTTCTGTCCAATCCTTTTCGTTCTTCGTTCGAAGCATCTATATCCAAGCATATCATCTCTGCCGTCTTTATATCTTCGCTTATCAATAGGCGTACAGCATCGTTGCCGGTGTTCATTCTGCCGGCGGCATTGATTCTCGGTCCTATCTTGAAGATAATATCACTTGCCGATATGGTCTTCTCATCAAGTCCGGTAAGTTTTATTATGGCCTTCATGCCAACAGACGGGTTTTCATTGAGCTTTTTCAAACCATGATATGCCAAGACTCTGTTTTCTCCTATCATCGGCACTATATCCGACGCTATGCTCACAACGAGCAAATCTAAATATTCTAAGAGTTCTTGCTCCTTATAGTTGTTTACTCGACAAAATGCTTGCATCAACTTAAATCCTACTCCGCAACCGGAGAGATTTTTATCCGGATATGTACAATCTTCTCTCTTTGCATCTAAGCACGCTACTGCATCGGGCAATGCCTCTCCCGGTGTATGATGATCACATATTATGAAGTCTATACCCAATGACTTGGCGTATCCTACTTTCTCTACAGCCTTTATTCCACAGTCTAACGCTATCACCAACGAAATCCCCTTTTCCTTGGCAAACTCTATGCCTTGGTACGATATTCCACATCCTTCTGTATATCTGTTCGGGATATAGAAGTCAAGTTTCTCTTCCCCGAAATGACGTTTCAAAAACGAATAGACCAAAGCTACAGACGTGGTGCCATCTACGTCATAGTCGCCATATACCAGCAATTTTTCACCGTTTCTGGCTGCACGGTTTATTCTCTCAACAGCCAAATCCATATCCTTCATGAGGAACGGGTTGTGCAAATCTGTAAGCTTAGGATGAAAAAAAGCGAGGGCGGCTTCTCTTGTCTTTATCCCCCTCTGCATCAAGAGCATGGAAATAACGGGAGGCAACTGCATTGTCTGAGATACCCCATCAACATCTGCAATCTCCATCTTAGGTTTAATATTCCATCGCTTTTCCATACTCGCAAAGATATACATTTTTGATAGCTACTCAAAACTATTATTAAGAACTTGTCTAAATTTATTCAAAACCACTATTCAAATACTCTCGCTGTAGTCACCGTTTAGCTTCTTGCAAAAAAGATATTATCTGACGTTATTTTTACATACCTTTGTGTTCTTAATTCGGATTATTGGTACTATAAAATTTATGAACTCACACATCAAACATATTCTTTTCCTGCTCATAGTCTCTTTCGTCTCTTGTGTCGTCTATGTTACTCCATATTTCATCGACTCTCCTATACGCAACACCTTTGATTTGCTTACAATATGCGTTTTTTGGTGTGCAATCTTTGTTGGCAATACCCTTTTGTTGGCGATGATATCTTCCTACAAAATCTCGTTCGCAATACTTTTCCCTTGCTACACTATTATGGGAGGCATTTTATCCTATTTCAAAATAGCTTTTAACGCCACACTGACTCCGATGCTCATAGATGCTTCTCTCAATAACGATTGGGGAACGTCCATCGAACTAATATCTCTCAAAGGTTGTATCTTTATCGTCATTATCATTGCCATCACAATCTGTACCATCGTATTCCGATACAAAATCAATGTCGCACGACTGCACCTTTGGTTCTTTGGATCCCTTGCATGCCTCTTTGTTTTCTTCAACAGCTCGTTTCGTATCCAAAGAGGTCTTTCGCAACGCTTCCCATTTATTGTCTATGATACATTTGCCAGATACATCAGAAACTACAAGCACTCCGATACTCGTATCAACCCCGACACACGTATCTCTGCCGAAACTAAAAATGACTCTTTAACTATCGTCTTCGTCTTGGGCGAATCACTCCGTTCCGACCATCTTTCCCTCAACGGATATTCTCGTCCTACGACTCCTCTTCTATCTTCACTGCCTAACGTCATTTCACTTCCCAACATCTACAGCGAATATACATATACCAACAGAAGTATCCCTCACATCATGACACGAGCAGACAGTTCCAACATAGATTTTGCTTTCACCGAAACGTCATTCATACCTTCAATGACCCTCGAAGGCTTCTCCTCACTTTGGATTTCAAATCAGGACATTGCCGAAACTTTTGCTCCGTTTATTGCCGAATGTGACAGCTCTATTTTCGTCAATCCCGATAAAAGTGTATTTGGATTCTCCAATTGGTACGATTTCGACATACTGCCAGTATTCAACAACCGATTAAAACAAAAAAACGCCCGTGAATTCATAGTGATACATACCATTGGCAACCACTGGTATTACAACAATCACTATCCCGATTCATTAGCTATATTCCGTCCCATTACACAAAGCCGAGAGATACATAGCAATACTCCCGAAGAAATCATCAATTCCTATGATAACGCTATTCTCGCTACAGATCGACTTCTTTACGAAATCATAAAAGCACTTTGCAACAAGAACGCACTGCTAATATTCCTCTCAGATCATGGCGAAGCGTTGGGAGAAAATGATATGTGGCTTCATGCCAGTGAAGATGAGTCCATCAGAAATCCAGCGTGCATCGTCTGGTATTCCGATGAATACCTCAAACATAATAGCACAAAAATAGAGGCTTTGCGTCAAAACGCGGACAAACGTTTTAGAACGGACTTTCTATATCATAGTATCCTATATAGTGCAGACAATCAGTCAGAAATAATAGATACATCACTATCAATATTCAAAAAAAACAAAGAATTAGCTTAACAACAACTCGACGATTTCAATATGGCAAGATCTCCAAAAGATAAATTCATGGCTTCTTTACATAAAGAAAAAAAAGGAAGACCGGGCCAAAATTACTTCTGACCCAGTCTTGTCTTTCCTTATGGTGATAGCCTTGATGAACAGCAAAAGTCCCTATTCATCAAAGGTCTGCAACTATTTCATTTCAGATTCTGAATACTGCTTTACAAGAGACAACACTGCACGTGCACATGCATCACCACTACATGTCACCTCAAACTTATATGCACCAGTCTTCTTGCATACAAACTGAAAAATATCGAAAACTTTTCCTGAGGCAGTATTGATACCAAGAAGCTTGCCCTCTGCATCGACAAGGCGTATTGTTACATTTTCAGGGTTAGTAGAGCCATTGGCAATATTAACCTGATAGTGCGTACGAGAGTTCAACACGACTGAGAACTTAGCGGTAGCGCCACCTGATACTTTAATGTCAAAATCCTTTATATACTGATAGCTACCCATTGCACTCAAAGCCTGCTTCATGAGCTCATCGCCACACTGTGCTGATGATGCAAAAGCAAACGCAAAAAGGGCAACTAAGGATAAAATAACTTTTCTCATATACTTAAGTCTTTTCTATTGTTAGACAATGAAATTACTCAACGATGAACTGACGAGCGTCTTTAATCGCTGCAATAATCTCCTTAACTTGCTCTGGTGTGATTTCTACGTGAGAAATCTCATTTTGTTCGATAACGAGCATACCGTCAACTTCTTTTGTGACAGGTTCGCCAAACTCTGTAGTTATACGAACATTCTCATAAAGTTTCTTAATAGCTTCTATCTTAGAGATAAGAGCCTTGAAGTTATTATCTGCCTTAGAGTAGTTGTTAAGCACAATCATCAAGATATTTACGATATCCTTCTGCTCTCCAAGACGATTGATAAGTTCAGTGTCGTTTGTCTGTTCAATAACACAACTTGTGATGTAGATTCCCTCTACCCACGCACCGGCGACAATTGCCGTTGAAACATTAGAACGTTTCTGTTCACGCAAGTACTTATCCATTGTGTTGAACGAACTTACAGAAAGTTGCTTCAAAGAGTCAAGGTTAGTACTGTTTGTAGCAAGACGCTTTAATGTGTTGAAATCCAAGAACTGGCCTACATTGATGCCATCAGCAAGGTCTTTTACTGCAACAAGATATGACACAACAACTGTATTTTTGTTGAATGTATTGATATAACCCAAGTCTGCAGAATAAACACCCAAGTTGAGTGCACGCTTAAAACTTGTGTTGTAGTCCTTTGTCTTGTCAGAGTTGTTAAGTATTTGCTGAGAGAAAGGAGCTCCACTTCTCTTGATTTGATTTGCCATTTCAACTGGTGACGAGATATTTTGAATCATGTCGTTTACAACATCCTGAGAAAGTTGAAGTGGCGCATCAGATAGTGAATCAGGTATGTCAAACCCATCCGAAGTAGTCGAATTACCAGAATTACAACCAGTCATAAAGTTGATAGTAGCTATAAGAGCTAATCCCAAAATGATTTTCTTAATTGCCATAGTGTATTTATTTTTTATTATTACTTCTTTTTGTAAAGTTAAATAAACTTTTCAGTTTATCAAATCTTTTTTTGAACTCTATTTCTCCAATATATTCAAATCCTTTTCGAACAAGGTCAAAATACAAGACAAAGTACAAACAGATTGTCAAGAACCATACAGATGCGATATTGAACCACAAGGTATCCCAATATCTGCCTGCAAAATACTTCGATGGAGCGAAGAAGTGTGTTCGGAATGATAAAAGTCCTTCAGGTTCAGGCATCTGATATATAGGATCTATTATCTGTATAAGTTTATCGCCATCTCTCAATATTTTGTTCTTGTCAAATGTTTTACGCACTATATCCGACACTGTTTCATTAAAATAGTCATCTTTCAAAGCGTCGTACAATTCCTTTTGATTTTCAAGCAAATACTGCGTCATCTGCTCACGCTTAGTATTTGCCGTAAGGAATACCGAACCGTATAATTCGTTCAACTGGTCTATATAATCCAAAGTCTTTGAATATATTTGCTCATTAAACTCTGTCGGAATAAGCTTGTCGAGATACTTAAACTCTATTTCAGGCTGACGACACATCTCCTTCCCCAACTCATTATTTAGCAGTTTCAAATCTGCCTCGTAAGATCGGTCTTCAACCTTTTCCATGTCATATTTTAACTTCACCGACTCCAAGATATTACGCAACTCCGGAAGATAATACACCTGCTTGAAGTCTGCTTTACTCTCCGTCATTTCAATGTCAAAGAACTTCTGCTTAAATTTATTATGCTTATATTGATGTACTATCAATCCTTCGTATGCGTAACGCGCCGGTATAAATTCTGCTATAAATGGTACTTTATCAACAGAGGTAAAGTCTTTGTTGAGTTTGTCAAACGTAAACATTGCACCACCAAGCACCATTTGAGGAATCATCAACAACGGTATCATGATGTATATTGTGACAATCGAATTGAATGTCGATGAAATAATCAAGCCTAATATATTCGATGAGACAGAGACAGAAAAGAGCATCAAAAAGAACTCGAAGTTCATGCCTTGAAATCCTATGACAAGATTTGCGACGACAAGGAACAATATCATCTGAACAGCCGACAATCCCATGAGTATCAATATCTTCGACATGAGATATGCCGAACGACTCAAATTAAGGAACGCTTCTCTCTTTAATATTTTTGCATCTTTAAATATTTCCTCTGCCGACACTATCAATCCAAAGAATATAGCCACAACAATTGCCATGAAAACATATATAGGTATATTCTCATTTTCTCGGAATATATATATGTCTGACTCCGGGTCTACAATGTATCTAATCAAGTAAGCAAGTACGAAGCCCAAAAATGGTGCTTCCAATATGTTCAAAAGAATATATTGAGTATTGCTTATCTTAGCCCAAAAGTCACGAACCGTGTATATCCAAAACTGTTTGAACCAATTCGGTATGTTCAATGAACGGGGAGGCTGGTCTTGTACTGTTTGAACCTTTGGAAGTTCTATGTTTTCTGTATATTTTTTATACCACTCTTCCGGTTTTACTTTTCTCTGATTCGTATAGTTTCCATACTCATCGATTACCGACGCATCCAAAATATTGAAGACCAATTCCGGATTCAAATTACCACACTGCGGACACTCTCCGACCTCGGAGTTAACCTGTTCATCAAGGCGCTTAAAATATGTAATAGATTGCGTCGGGTTACCATAATAAACCGGATATCCGCCTGTATCCAAGATGAACATCTTATCGAACATCTTGTATATATCCGACGAAGGTTGATGAATAACAACAAATATCAGTTTACCCTTTAATGTCAGCTCACGCAAAAGATTCATTACATTCTCTGAATCTCGCGATGAAAGGCCAGATGTAGGCTCATCTACAAACAAGATTCCTGGCTCGCGAATAAGCTCCAATGCTATATTGAGTCGCTTACGCTGTCCTCCTGAAATAGTCTTATTAAGAGGTGAACCGACTGTCAAATCTTTCCTTTCGTACAACCCCAAACTTGTAAGGGTATTGCACACCATTTTATCTATCTCTGCTTCACTCTTATCCTTAAAACAGAGCTTTGCATTATAATAAAGATTTTGATATACAGTAAGTTCTTCTATCAACAAGTCATCTTGAGGAATAAGTCCGATAACACCCTCTAACAATTCAGATTGAGTGTGAAGATTTAGCCCATTTATCAAGACTTCTCCCTCTGACGGAGCTTCGTTTCCACACAAGACATTTAGGAGTGTTGTCTTTCCGGCTCCCGAAGCACCCATTATGCCGATAAGCTTTCCTTGCTCTTCGGCCATATTGATATGTCTGAGTCCTATAGTTCCTGTTTTGAATCTAAAACCCATCTCCTTGACTTCAAATGAAATCTTCTGGAGTTGATTCTCATTCATAAACTTCGCTACAATATCTGTATAATATATAGGTGCTCCTTGCGGCAATTTAATAAACGATCCCTTTGACAAAGGATATATCCTACCGGGAGTCAACAATTGTCCGTTGACATAAACGTCTTGGTTTCCGATATATCTAACAAAGTACATATTCGCACTTAGCACGCGCAAAACGAATAATGAACCATCCATCTTCCCAGATGGTATATAGAGAGCTTTGCTCAATTTTTCTGACCAATCCTCCTCGTCCGCTATAAGTATATCAGCATAATCCATTTTAAGAGGCTCCTTTTCAACGTTAAAAGCCTCGATGGATTTAATTTCTTCTTTTTCCAACTTAAATACGTCTGCAACGGTATTGATTACCTCCATTCGCTTTTCGGTAAACTTTTGCGAGACGCTGAGCATTTCGTAAAGGCGAACTAAAACGATTACCTTCTGCTCTTTATTAAGTTTCTTATTGATTTTACGACATATACCGAGAATCTTAACAGAGTCGTTAACACTTACAATCTGATTGCCATCTTTATCGAATTTTACTTCCGATTGTGCTTTTTTCTTGAACGTTTGCAAATAGGCATCTATGGCAGCCTCTTCCAACTGCGATTTTAGAAACAAACGTACATACTCAGCTTCGACAGCTTCATTCGAACTGTCGTTTGATGCAATTCCACCATCCTGTTTGGCAATCAGACCAAACAATTCCATTAACGCATTAAGAATCTCTTCACTCATAATATATGCCTAATTCCCAAGCACCATATATGCCTGGGAACCATTAATTATATAACCTCTACACAATTTCCATATTGAGCACCTTAATACTCAACATATTCAAAAGGTACTGTTACAATGTCTTCATATTCTTCTCCAGCCTCTTTCATATCCTCTTCGTCTTCATGATAATGCCATTTGATAACAACATCGTTTCCACTATCATTTATCTCCTCATATTTGAGAAGGACATCAAGAAGGACTTTCGAAGAAGCCGTATTGAAGTATTCCAACTTAAACATTACCTCTGTCTTTGCATTTGGATCTTTTGCATATTCATCAATCCAATCTAATATTGGCTGATAAAACATCGTGACATCCTCAGGCAAAGAACGTCCTGATATTTCGAAAACACCACTATCCTTATCAAGGATTACGTTTGGCGTATCATCTGTTCCTTTAATGTTTATAACTTCCATCTGTTATTAATTTCTTGATATTGTTGTAATAATAATGAAGAAACACAAATCCTCAGTAAGGTCTTTGAACTGATACTCTATCTTATTGCCTGACTTCTTCGCAATATCTATAAAGCCCAAACCTGCTCCTCCCTTTTCTGATATCTTGCCTTCTCGAATCTGTTGCTTATACAATGCAGACAAACCCTCTTTATCCAAACTATTGATATGTTCAAGACTCTTTTCTAACCCTTCTCGCTTTTCACGTTTTACGACGTTTCCTGTTATTACGTTATACGAATCTTCTCCGTGGCTAACCAAGACTATACCGCGACGCTCGTCTTCGTCCTCATCTGACATTGGGTCTGCGTGTTTGCTGATATTTTGCAAACATTCTACCATTACGTTAAACACTTTGCGCTGAACTTGGTTTGACTCCTCGTTCTTCGCCATGTTTTTCTCTGTCAATGCAGTAAAAGTCCTTGTTATCTCCTGCGTAACAACACCCTCATATACAAGATTAATCTCATTTGCTTGCATTGTATGGTACAACTGGTAAGCAAACTCTAAAAAATCCTGATTTGCTGCTATTTTACCCATAGTAGTTTGTATTAAAAGTGCGTAAATATAGTATTTATTTTTTACAATTCTATGCCTATCAACAAAACATCATCAACTTGTTTTTCATCTCCTACCCATTCATAGAAGTCTTTTATAACGTCTTGTGACAATGCTGTCATACTCTCATCTTTGTTTCTATCAAGCAATTCCTTGATTTTTTTTGTCTGATATTTTTTCTTATTTCCTCCTCCCAATTGATCAGGCAATCCATCTGAGAATACGAAAAATCTGTCTCCAGGTTCATATAATATTACGTTATTTTCGAAATCAGGTTCTGGTCTTCCCTTCAAAGGTATACCTCCAATCCCCTTTCTTGAGCCTTTATACTCGATAAACTCACCTTTCTTAAGATAATACAATGGTCGATGTGCGCCCGCAAATTGTATCTCCTTCTTATCGGTATCTATACGACACAAGCCCAAATCCATGCCATCTCGACCATTGGCTCCGTCTTGGTCTTGTTTCAATGTCTTTCTCACAGCGGCATGCAGACGGTCTAATGTCTCTGCAGCTGTTATGTCGTGTCCGGTATCGGCAATGTTATTTAATAAGAAGTAGCCAATAAATGACAACAAAGCTCCCGGCACTCCATGTCCAGTACAATCCACTGCGGCGATATAGAATACATTGCCAAAATGGAAGAACCACGGGAAGTCTCCTGATACAACGTCTTTTGGTCTGTAGAACATAAACGAATTCGGGAAGTACTGTTGTAACACTCCCGTATCTGGCAAAATTGCGGTCTGAATACGATATGCGTAATTGATAGAATCTTGAATCTTTTTATTCTTTTCCCGCACTTCAGCCTCTATGCGTTTAAATTCGGTCACATCGTGAGCAACAAATAATATTGACTCCAAGTCTTCATTTTCTCCCAATTCCGGAATAGCTTTTATCTCTACTATACACAATTGCTCATTTATTTCTACTTCTACTTCCGACTCCATGTGTTTCCTTGAACGTTTGATTACTTTTAACGCTTCAACAATAAAGTTTATGAAGTTCGGATTTGTCTCTATATCAGCAATCTTCATGCCTACAAGTTCTGCAACTTCTTTTTGGAAGAATCTTGAAGCGGCAGGATTGACATAGACCATTTTTCCATTTGTACTTGTACGTACAATCATATCCAAGGAGTTCTCGGACAAAGACTGCATACGGCTTTTCATTCTCTCTTCTCGCTCTGCTCTCTTTCGTTCGGTTATGTCACGTGTATTGAATATCAAACCGCGTATTGCCGGGTCATGCAAAAGATTTTTTCCCTGCGTCTCAAGAAATATTTTATCTCCATTTTTCTTAAGATATGTATATTGCTCTGTGGTTTCGCCACCCGGAGTCTGCAATAGGTAATCAAACATCGAACAGATACTCTTGTATCCTTTAGGTGTCATCATCTCCTCGTCCATACCATGAACCTCATCATCTGGCTCATAGCCCAAAATTCGACGTATCGACGGACTCTCAAAAACCAACTCCCTGTCTTCATTATATATTGAGATAAACTCTGATGCATTAGTTAATAAGGCTTGCAATTTCTTTTGTGCTAGCTCTACTTCTTCGATTTTTATTGCCAACTCTTTATTGCTCATCTCCAAGTTTTCTTGAGCTATCATCATTTCTTGTGCGTTTTGATGAAGTTGTTCTTCATTCTTACGCAAGGTGGCTGTTAATGACTGTGACTCTTGAAGCAATTTTTCTGTACGTAAATTAATCTTCAAATTATACATCGTGCCACCGATGATACGTCCAAGTTCCTCCGCCAAAGAAATGTAGTGCTGAGGAAGCTTGTTTTTGAAGAACGATAATTCGATTACGCCTTGCAACTCTTGTTCTTGCAACAACGGTATAAGCAATATCGACTTTGGTTTTTGTTCGCCTAACAATCCAGATGTTATTGTAAAATAATCATCAGGCACTTCTGTACGATATATGATTTGTTTTTCGTATGCACAAGCTCCTATTAGACCGTGCCCGACATTTATCGTTTCTACTTCATATCTGCGACGATTATATGCATATTGCGTCAATGTTCTTAAAACATCTCCTTCCAAAATAAAAAAAGCCCCTTGTACTGCTTCATAATACGACACTATTCCATAAAGTGACTCTATGGCCAGGTCTTCTATTTTGTTCGCAACACGCAATATATCCGATATTTTCTCTTTTCCCTTTGTCACCCAACTGAATTGCCTCTCTTTTTCTTTAGTAGACGCCAAGTTCTTACCTAAGTTCATCAACGTCCTATGCAATTCTGAATTATCAATCTCTACATCTTTAATTTCTTGGCCGGAACCGATTTTCCCTGCCATTATTATGCTTCGTTCTATCTGACTTTTTAATCCCGATACTTCTTCTTTGAGTATATCTAACTTTATTCTCTTGTAGTTTGAAACATACAATAATATAATTGGTATTGACAGCACTACCGCATCAAAAATCCAAACAAACATATATCTATGTATGTATCCGATATTTGTCAATGAGACATTAAAACCCAATAGACTCATTATTGAAATCCAGCCTATTAGCAACATAGCTATCACAGACACGAACGCCGAATACCATTGCAATTCGCTAAAGCCTTTTAACGAAAAGTATTCTCCTTGTATTTGGTTTTTATTCAATTTCATAATTATTGCCTATTTTTTCAAGTCAACAATAACCCTTGTATGTCTTCCCACACATCTACAACCGCTAACTTATTAAAGCTTGTGGCTTCTATTACTCCGTACACCTCATCATCTTTAACAATCGGCAAAACGTACAAATGTATTGCGGACGTATGACCCAAACCTGTTACAACAGTGAAACATTCTGCAGGGACGTCATTTACCTCCATTACTTTCTTTGTCTTCATAACTTGTCCTACCAATCCGTCACTGCTATCAACTACCTCCGAAGTTACTTTGTCGGCCAAAGCATATTCTCCGGCAAATCTCAAAACGTCTTCGCCTTCCTCTTTCAGATATATTACAGCACCACATATCTCATAACACTGCGCCAAGGACTTTAATATAAACTGTCCTTTGGGCACTCCCGGTTTCTGTTCTTTTCTATATACCTGCACTGCATCTATCAATGCTTGACTTTTCTTTCCAAACGAAATTTGCTTTTTTCTCTCCATTCGAAGACTCATCAACTCAGACTTCATTGCAGATATTTCATGGTCTCTTTTCTTCTTCAGAGCCAACAGTTCCTGCATGTCTTCATTTACCTTTCTAATTGACTTTTTTGCTTGTATCAATATATAACATACAAAAAGAGCTGCTACTGTAACCAAAATCAGATTGACTAATACAAAAACTGTTTGCGAATAATCGTATGTCTTTAGTTGCCACAAATAGAAAATGGTTATGTAAATTCCCATTACAATGAATGCCTTTTTCAATTTCGACATCGAATTTATAAACCCTGCAACTGAGTTATATATCTTCTTGAAAAATAGCCCGATTTGAGAACTTGACCTTCTAACAGCATCTCGCCCTCCTTTGACTTTTGTGAGCATGTCGTCAAAAGAGGGTTGCAACTCGGTTAGAACCTTTGTATATATATTCTTTATTTCTATCATTACAGTTTATTCAAAAACTCCGTTATTCCTTCAGGCGAGAGCAACAAATTAGGTTTCACCAAATTCAATGCCGACTTTGGCATTGTATCAACTTCTGCCGTTTTCGGATCTTGCACTATGGTAAATCCTTTTTTATCAGCAATATCTTTCAGTCCCTTTGCTCCATCTTTATTGGCTCCCGTGAGTATTATTCCCAAACATTTGTCCCTATATGCCATTCCCGCAGATGACAATGTGTAGTCTATTGATGGTCGACTATGATTGTTCATATCTTCGATTGACAACGAAATAGTTCCATCGAACTCTACGAACATATGATAATTTGACGGAGCAAGATATACCTTTCCACCTTCTATTTTCTCTTTATCGACCGGTTCTATTACTGGCAAAGACGACTTGAGGTTTAGACTTTCGACTAATCCCGACCTAATATGTTTCAACCTGTGCATGCATATTATTATCGGCAAACTAAAATCCGGCCTTAATTTTGAAAGCATTTTCAAAACTAAAGCAAAACTACCGGCTGAACCTCCTATTACGACTGCTTTATATTCACTCATCATTTTCCTCCCTTCTTTACATTGTTGTCAAGCCGTAAATACTTTCATTTTCATTAATCACACTTACGTTCAAGTCTTTTACAATTAGTGACTCTTTAATGCCTATTGCCAACAATCCACCGTTTTTAAGTCTGTCACAAATGTATCTGATCGCTCTCTCATGAAGAGCGTAACCATAATCGGTAAGATGATTCCTAAATATGATCATATCATACTTTTCTGTATCTGCGGACATATTCATATACCACCCTTTCTTGAACGAAATGCCCGTAAACAGTTCTCTCTTCAATTCATGTCCTAAATCGTTCTCTACAATAAAATCTTCATATTTGTCCGAAGATTCGAGTCTTTCAAAATTAGACTTATTTATTTCATCTATTTTGTTTGAAATAAATCTTTTCTCAAGAATCTCTTTCTGATAATCCGATTCATAATTCACAACTATATCAACATCTTTCAATCCCAATTGTTTCACTACAACAAGAAAACTATATAATTCATATCCGTTTGTTGATATTGGAAACCATACCTTCAGTTTATTCTTATCTGCTATCAGTTTTTTTATCGAACGCCAAAAAGCGGGGTCTCTGAACATCTCTGTACACGGAACACTAATGTCATAGGCTATCTTCCCCGCTTTTTCTGTGTCACCTAACATTGACTCGAAATCAGAGATTTTATGTATGTTGTTTTTCTCCAACACTCCCGTAAGTCTTCGTCTGAAAAACGACAAAGCATACCCGGTGTAATCTATACCAAGCGCTTCTTTCATTTTTACAGCCAAATTCTTTATGTCATTTATGGATAAAAACATACTACATACCTATTTGTTAGTTTATCTTCTGATAATATATACCGCTTTGCTCAAATCTGTTTTTCATTGACATCGGCACCGACTCTCTTTTCCCAAAAACCAAATACCCGGTTTTGTAGAGTTTGTCGTTTATCATCGTCATTATCTTTCGTTGTAACATATCATTGAAATATATCATAACGTTTCTGATAAACACGACGTCCACTTTGTACGCAAAGGGAGGTTTGTCTTGCACCAAATTTTGACGAAGGAACTTCGGAACTTCAAGTATGTCTTTCTTTACTTTCATTATATCTCGTTCCTTGTCTATGTCGAAATATTCTTCAAATTTAGAGTTACTTCCTATGCCTTTCATCACAGCATTGAAGCTCTCCACGTAATGGATATTGAATTGGTAAACGTATTCACCTTTTCTTGCTACAGACAATACTCGTGGGTTTAAATCTGTCCCGATTACACGACATCTATCCAAAATCCCCAACTCCTTAAGCAAAATCAGATTTGAATACGTCTCTAAGCCCACGCTACATCCTACATGCCAAAAAGTCACCGTTGACTTTGGCAAACTTTTATACATAGTCTTATACAACGCAATCCAAACCTCAGGGTCTCGAAACAATTCTGTTGTATTTACTGTGACTTCTTCAACAAAATGTCCTAAAAAAACTTCATCTGCTATTACTTTGTCTAAAAGTTCTTCAAAGGTCATCTTATTATCTTCGCAGATTTTATTCAATCGACGAGATATTGAACTATCCGAATAGTCACAGAAATCATACTCAGTTCGAGCTTTCAACTCTTTCAGAAACCCCTTATAATCCATAACCCCGACTATTAGAACAATTCAACCTCTATGTTTTGGATAAATGCTGTGAATGAATGATCATCTCCAACCTCTGCTTCCGACAATAGGAACAACACAGGAACATCTTCTCCAAATTTATTCTTTATAGGAATTTCTCGACGCTCGCCGACTATCTTATCCATTTCCGGATTTACGAACTTCTTTACAAAATCATCATTTTGCATAGACTCATTTGAGAATAGCATTGATACATCATTTCCCAGCACTTCGCTTCTCTGGTAGCCCCAAAGTTTTTCCGCTGCAGCATTAAAGAACTCCACGACTCCCTTACCATCTATTGTTATTATAGCGTCAAGAGCTCCCTCCAACGTCATTTCATTTCTGATTTTTACGGCCTCAATCTCTCTAAACTGCATCTTCATTTCGTTTCGCGCATCTTGAAGCATTATGTCGA
Source organism: uncultured Bacteroidales bacterium (assembly GCA_937892255.1). Classification (GTDB taxonomy): domain Bacteria; phylum Bacteroidota; class Bacteroidia; order Bacteroidales; family Marinilabiliaceae; genus W3P20-009. The sequence continues at coordinate 39,729 of CALAUL010000006.1, forward strand.
GCTCTTCCTTACTACGTTTCATTTCTTGCTCGAGTTTAACCTGGTCTGCTATATTTGTCTCCAAGCTAATTACTTTCAATACTTCTCCGTAGCTATCTACAACAGGTGAATACGTCGACAGCAACCATACTTCTTCTCCCTTCTTTGTTCTGCGTCTTACTCGTCCATTAAATGTCTCTCCCTTGCTTACCGTATCCAAGATTTCGTCCAATTGTTCTACATCTTCTTTAAAGAAGAACACACGAATATTCTGACCTTCAATCTCCTCCGGCTTGTATTGGAACGTCTTTAAATAGTTCGCATTTATGGTGATTATCGTTCCATCTGTTTCAAATTCGCAACTGATTGATGCATGATTTATAGCGTCGAGCATACCTTTCATCTCTATCTCTCGACGTTCGTTTTCTTCTTGTGTTGCTTGCATCTCTTCAAGGTTCTGACGCAACTCTTCTTCTTGTTGTGCCATCTTCTCTGCTTGGATCTGTGTCTCACGCAACAATTCCGACGTCTGAATATTCGTCTTTACAGATGATATAGTTAGAGCTATACTCTCCGCAACTTTTTCCACAAACGATATTTCGTGCTCCAAAAACGGTTTGAATGATGCCATTTCTATTACGCCGAAAACATCATCATTTGCTTTAAGTGGTACCAAAAGCAACGAACTTGGATTAGATTCTCCTAATCCAGATGTCACGGTGATGTAATTGTTAGGTATATCCGTTATGTATATAGATTCCATTTCCAATGCACATCGACCTACTAACCCTTCTCCCCACATTATCTTTTTGTCTGCAAATTTGCGTCTGTCGAATGCGATAAAACCAGTCAATTCAAAATATTTCTGACCGCTCTTGTCTTCGTTAATAATAAAGAAACCTGCCTGATTTATCTTCATATAGTCAACAATGTATCGAATGATATTGTATGACAAATCTTCCATACTATCATTGTTTCTACGCAAGATTTCAGCAAACTGGGCTTGACCATTTGTCACCCATGTTCGCTGATCTTCTTCCAATCGACGTTGTTGTTCCTCTTTTTTGTTACTTATCAAATTCTCTCGCAGTTTTGACAACGAATAGCCCAAGTCATCACTTTCGTCCGATATTTTCAAGTCTGCATCCAATTTCCCTTCACTCAAGTCTTCAACAAACTCCAATATAGCTGATGACTTTTTTTCTCTCTGTTTTAATATCTGACTCTGGCGTTTGATTATTTTAGACATGCTCACCGACATAAAATATCCGGCCACTGCACAAAGCAGAGGGAAAAACATAACGACCCATATGGCAGGAAAGACGCGCACAAATTCAGCCCATGTGCGTTCTGTCTCATGATATACATCAGAGTCTGCGGCTATCAAAATGGTTATCAACGATACAACCAAACCAAAAACAAAACCTCGCAATGCATGTATACGCACCAACCTATTTAGTTTCTTACTCTTCATTTATTCAGTCGATTAATTAAGTGTATTCTTTTTCTATTTGAACATCTTTACAAGATGCTCTGCCATGTTATCAATTGACACTATGTCGTCAACAGCTCCGGCTTTTATGGCCTCCTTTGGCATACCAAAGACAACACATGAAGCTTCGTCCTGTGCAATCGTCTTTGCTCCTGTTTCATGCATTTCAGACATTCCCTTTGCGCCATCATTTCCCATTCCTGTAAGTATCACTCCCACTGCATTCTTCCCCGCATACCGCGCCGCCGAACGAAATAAGACATCTACCGAAGGACGATGTCTGTTAACCAATGGACCCTCCTTTACTTCAACAAAATACTCTTTGCCCACTCTCTTCAATAACATATGTCTGTTCCCCGGAGCAATCAGCACTCTGCCTTTGTATAACTTATCACCATTCTCGGCTTCCTTAACCTCTAACTTCGAAATTTGATTTAAACTGTTTGAAAACGAACGTGTAAACCCTTCCGGCATGTGTTGTACTATAGCCATTCCCGGCATATTCTCCGGCAGGTCTCTCAACAATTTTCTTATTGCTTCTGTTCCTCCTGTTGACGAACCTAACACTATGACTTTATCTGTACTTACAATAACATCGTTGGCGGACGACTTTTCCAAGACTACGTCCGCTGTATACTTCGGACTAACTGATGCTATGCCAACAGGAGAAGTAGCTTTTGGCGTCTCCTTAACTGGCGATGTCTCTGCGTACTCTCCCGGTTTCTTTCTCTTCAACTTTGCATGTGCTGCAGCCTTGACAACATCACACAACATTATGTGCGACTCCTGAAAGAATTGATCAGGATTCATCGCCGGCTTACCAATTATTTCACTTGCTCCGTACTCCAACGCTTTAAGCGCAACCTCTGTGCCGGCTGTCGTAAGAGACGAAATGACAACAACTGGTATAGGATGTTGAGACATTATCTTACGCAAAAACGTAAGACCGTCCATTCGAGGCATCTCAATGTCAAGCGTAATAACATCCGGCACCTCTTTCATGATTTTCTTGACCGCTATAATAGGATCTGCGGCTGTTCCCATTACCTCTATCTCTGGATCACTTTCCAAAATGGAAGACAAGGACTGTCTTACTACCGCCGAATCATCTACTATCAGAACTCTTATCTTTCTTTCCATACCAATTGCCTTTTCTGACAAGAATTATAATTCTCGTTTGTCCAAAAATTTGTGTCTAACTTCACCTGTGTCTGTGAAGAATAGTATCTTTCTTCCTCGCTTTCCGCCCGTGCTCGAACCAACAACAGGTATCTTGCGTTCCTCCAACATCAAGCGGGCTATCATTATATTCCTTTCGCCTATCATTGTTGAAGATTTTCCGCCTCCAACGTCCAATAGTTCTCCTCCACCAAAAACCTTTGCTTGTATATCCTCTATTCGACTACCCATGCTTTTCATTTTCTCTATAAGTTTGTCAATAGCAATATTTCCATACTTTGGCGAGGCCAAATCATTGCCACTCCATGTTGGCAACATATAATGATTTATTCCTCCGAAATGAAGCCGTTTGTCCCACAAGCAAACCGCAACGCACGACCCCAAGACTGTTTTGACTACATAAGGCTCTTTGCTGGCAAAAAACGACGAAGGATATAAAAAATGCTGTAAATATTCCATTCGTCCAATCTTTTAAAAAATCTCATCACCATCGTCAAAGAACACGTCATCGCCATCTCCACTGAAACAATCAATGACAGTCTGCGATTCCGGAATAGTCAGTGTAAATATTGTGCCTTCTCCTTTCTGGCTCTTAATATCTATCTGCGCTCCTATGACATCACATAGCGCCTTTGTGATTGACAATCCTAAGCCATGACCTTGGTTTATTGAGTTAATACCCGTGTCTAATCGTTTGAATCGTTCGAAAATAATGTTTTGATTCTTTTCCGATATGCCCGTTCCAAAGTCTTGAATAGATATGTACAACATATCATCTTCTACCCACAATTTTAAAATTACTTTGCTATCCTTATAACTGTATTTTATAGCATTGTTAAGGATGTTGCTCAGTATCTGCTTCAACTTCTCCGAATCTGTTTTGTAATAATAGTTCTTGCCAAAACCAAATTCTATTTGATAGTCGAGTATTATGTCGATTCCCATTTTACGAGCCACAACAGAGAACGAGTCAATAACCGTCTGCGCCAAGTTGCGTACGTTGACCTTTGATATGTTAGGCCCTATTTCTCCTGCCTCGATCTTTGCTGCAGTAAAAATATTCTTTAACTGAAAATCCAAGTTAAATGCCTCGTTATGTATGAGGGCAACCATAGATACAACTTTCTTCCAATCCTGTTTCTCGACCGATAATATAGACTTTGACAAACCTAATATCGATGTAAAAGGATTTACTATCTCGTTGGTGATGTTTGATATAAAATGGCTCTTTAGTGCCTCTGAATCCTTCAAACGTTTACTCATTACTTGATAGTCAAGACTGAGCGCATCAAGCTTCTCCTCTATACTCTTTCTCTCTTCAAGTCGCCTCTTGAGTTCTTTTAGCAATTGTTTGTCTGATAAGTTGTTCATATCTATAGTTTTATATTTTTTTAAATATTGTAGGTTTCACGCTTTGTAATGGTACTTCCATATTCGCTACCGACTCGGAATGTCCTATAAACAAATAGCCTCCAGGTATTAAGTGTCGACATAATTTATTTATGACTTTTTCCTGTGTCTCGTGGTCAAAGTAGATAAGTACATTACGACAAAATATAACGTCATATTTCTCTGTTATATCGTAAACGCTATCCATTAGGTTTAGATATTTTAAAGAAATATTTTTCTGAAGCTGCGGAATTACCCTGACAGTAGGTGTATGCCTATCTTTGCTTCTTAGAAAATATTTTCTCTTCAAATGCATTGGGATTACATCTACACTCTTTTCTGCATAGATTCCCATCATAGCTTTATTCAATACATTTGAAGATATGTCTGTTCCTAGTATCGAAAACGTGAACCCCGCATTTTGTTCTATAAATTCGTTTAACACTATGCTTATAGTGTATGGTTCTTCCCCACTCGAACAGGCTGCACTCCATATCTTTATCTTTCGTTTCCCCTCCGATACATACTGAGGCAATATTTCCTTCGACAAAAAGTCAAAATGTACCGGTTCTCGAAAGAAATCCGTTTTATTCGTCGTTACAACACTAAGAAAATTATATAACTCGTTCTTTTGCCCTTCCTCACTGAAAAAATATTCTTTATACTCTGAATATGAGTTCATCTTCAATTCCCTGATTCTTTTCAACAATCTGCCTTGTAACATAACTCTCTTAATGTCTGGCATCTTTATGCCAAACTCTGTATATATATAATCACTAAAAACTTTAAAGTCACTCTGCGACAATTCTGCTTTGAAGCAATCAAGTTCTCCGCTTGTTGTATCCAATATCTCACTCATAACTCACACTTTATCTCTTTACTACGACATAATTCTCTTTATCTCGACTATTTCGGTGTCCGAAAATACTTTGTCTACATCTAATGCCAAAACCAAGTTTGCGCCACTTTTTATGGTGCATCCTATGTATCCCGGTTTATATAATGTTTCCAAATATTGTTTTTCTCCCTCTTCAACTGTTATTACGTCCGATACTTTGTCAACGACCAAAGCTACCTTGAATTGTCCTTCTCCTTTATTTACAGATACTATAATAGTACATGTCTGTTCTTTTATCTCTATCGCTGACAATCCGAATTTCTGGCCGCAATCTATCAAAGGCATGACTTCTCCTCTGTAATCTACTAATCCTAGTAGATACGGCAAATTTGTTGACTGAGAACTTGGAACTAAGTATTCCATTATCTCAACAACGTTTTCTACCGGCAATCCGAAGATATTGCCACTTGCTTCGTATGTCAGATATGCATTCATTATTTTTCCAATTCCTTAGATAATACATCTAAATTTATTAAATACACAAACTTATCTCCCTCTTGTAATGTTCCTCTCAATGAAGGTTGCACCATTTTGTCTACTTCCAACACTACGTCGTTTTTGACTGCTTTCGGGTCGTAGTCAAACACCTCATCGACTTCATCAACCTTTATCCCTACTAATGTCTCATTCGTCCCATCAACAGATACTATTATGATAGATGCTTCGGGCAAATCTTCTTCAGGTTCTGCTCCTAACATCATTCGAAAATCAACCACAGGTATCATGTTTCCATGATTGTTTATTACGCCCAAAAAGTACTCTTTTGACAATGGCACATGTGTCGGTTTTGTCATCTCCAATATATGAAGCACATTGATTGATTCCACACCGAAATACTCTCCAGCAACTTTGAATGATGTTATCGAATTTATTGTCTCCATACGCTTCTATTTCTTATATCGTTGCTGATTGTATGCATTTATTAAACGCGTAGTGTCTATTATCAATGACAAAGAGCCGTCTCCCATGACACTCGCTCCTGATATCATATCTACCTTACGCATAAATTTTCCTAATGGCTTTACTACTATCTGGAACTCTCCAACAATCATGTCTACCACCAGGCCTACTCGTTTCCCCCCATGATTGACAAGTAATATCTTACTCTTTGTTATATCTACTTCTTTCTGATAAAACATGTCGTTCAGATCAACAAACATCACTCTCTCGTTCTCATATAGGAAAGTCTTTCCGAGCTTACTATCGATCATTTGTACTTCGCTTGTTGATAAAATACGTTCTATGTTAGACAGCGGAACTACGAATTGTTCTCCGTTGACCTTTGTAAGCAATCCGTCTATTATCGACAGAGTCAAAGGCAAATCCAATGTGAATGTTGTTCCCTCATCTATCTCCGAATCTATGGCTATATCTCCTCGTATCTCTGCAATTTTGCTTTTTACAACGTCCATTCCAACGCCTCGACCCGAAACGTCACTCACCTTGTCTGCTGTAGAAAATCCACTTGCAAAGATAAGAGCAAGAATATCTCGCTTGCTCATCTTGGCATTTGCATCTACAAGTCCCTTTTCTACCGCTTTTTTGAAGAGCTTGTCCGGATCCATTCCCTTTCCATCGTCACTTACTCTGATGATCACTGACGAACCGGAATAGAATGCCTTTAATTTTATTGTGCCTTTTGGATTCTTCCCTTTTGATATACGCTCATCTGGCATTTCTATACCATGGTCACACGAGTTACGTATCATGTGCAACAATGGGTCTGTCAGATGTTCGATTATATTTTTATCTAATTCTATCTCACCACCCTCTACAACGAAATCAATCTGTTTGCCTAAGTTCTTGGACAAATCACGAACTAAACGCTGAAATCTTACCAATTCACCTTGAAGCGGAATAAGGCTTATCTCAAATGAATTGTCACGAAGCTGACGCGTTATCTTTTCCATCTGCTCAGCTACCGCCATAAGTGTAGCGTCATTCTTCTTTGTTGCAATAAGGCTAAACTGCGCCTGCATGGTGACAAGCTCACTCACCGCATTGACAAGTTCATCTATCTTTGCTGACGCTACACGCATGGTAGCTATCTTCTCACTGACGCCTCCGGCTTGAGCCTTAGGTGCTGACTCTTTCTTCTTTTCAACACTCTTTACTTCCTGTTTAAACTGTGCAAAATCCTCTTTTACAAGCACTTGATTTTGCGCTTTCTTGGTCTCTATGAGTGTTGCTAAGGTCTCTGTTTGTGACAATACGTCGCCATCTGGCAGAATGTCGATATTTATCTTACATTCGTCCTCAACGAAGATAAACACATCCTTTATATCGTTCTCATCACTCTCCGTCGAAAGAATTGTTTGCCACTTGATACGCAAGGCAAGCGGTTCAAACTCATCAAACGATTTCACTCCGTCAGTATATGCAACAACTTTTGCATCACCCAATGCAACTAAGTCCTCTATGATAAAAAACGGATTAGTACCATTGTTGAGCAACGACTCAAATGGTTCGAACGAGACTAAATAATTCTTCTTGTTGCTTGCCGGAGCTATAGGTGCTGCCGGAGCTGCAGGCATTGGTTTTGCACTTGGTGCAGATGTAACGTTATTGCCGAAATACTTCTGTATACGCGCGATATAGTCATTTTGCTTAGCTATATCTTCAGGATCAGTGAGATCTCCTATATCCAACAACTGACGGATATAGTCCAACGACTCGAAAGTCAATGATATAATATCGCTATCTATAGCTAATTTATCATTTCTAACAAGATCGTATATAGTTTCAAGGTTATGAGTAAACGCACTCAAATCGTTAAAGCCGAACATAGCTCCACCACCCTTAATGGTATGCATAGCTCGGAAAAGACGTTCGATAATCTCTTTATTGGTCGGCTCACTTTCCAAGTTAAATAGTGCCTCCTCAATAATAGCAACATTATCTAATGCCTCTTCAACAAATTTAGCTGTAAACTTATCTAAGCTCATAACCTATCCCTTTTTTCACTACAGACTAACGCACTACACGCGAAATAGCACTCAACAACTTAGCCGGAACGAATGGCTTTATAATCCAGCCTGTTGCTCCTGCCTCTTTTGCCTCCATTTTCTTTTCAGTCTGCGACTCTGTTGTAAGGAACAAGATAGGAATATGCTTGTATGCGTCCATCTCTCTCACTTTACGAATCAAACCTAATCCATCAAGATTCGGCATGTGCAAGTCGGTAATAACAATATCTATGTTACGACCATCGAGGAACTTCAATGCGTCTTCTCCGTCTACTCCCACTAATACCTCATAACCCTCATTTTGTAGTGTGAAGTTCACGACCTCACGTATACTCTCTGAGTCGTCTACAATAAGAACTGTCTTTGCCATATATATTCTTTATTTTAATTCTATTAGTAATCCTGCCTTTTCGATCAGTTGTGATAAGTCGTCTTTGAGCGTAGTATTCACCTTGAATTCCTTACCATTTTCAAACAACGTTTTACGTATAGATATAACCTCTTGAACAAATGTTATGTCTATATTGTCAGGGTCGTCGATAAACATCGAGATAGGTTGCTCCATAGTCAAGATACCTTGCAGTTCTGCATGTATCTTTTCTATATGGTTAATGATTAAGTTCCCGCTTAGGTGCACTTCCATCTCTCCGTCCTTCTCCGAATGTTGTATACTATAACTACTCATGACTTACTCACAATGCTTTATTAAAATTTCTCATAATTATCCAAGTCGAACTCACTTGACGTTAGGTTACCCAAGTCAATAGTTGTACCATGCATGTGGTCGTTCGTCTTGTCCTTTATGCCCTTCACCTCCGGAGCATCAGCATTGTCTGTCTTTTTCTCTTTTGCCGGAGCCTTTGGTGCTTCGTCCTTCTCCTCGTCTGCAGATGATGTCTTTTGCGACTCATCTATCTTGAAGAAGCTAACTGCGGCTCTCAAATTCTCAGCCAAAGAACTAAGCTGTACAGAGCTGTTTGTAAGTTCGTCGCTCGATGATGCGTTCTCCTGCGTAATGACGTTAAGGTTTTGCATAGCGAGATTGATTTGTTCTGCTCCTGTCTTTTGCTCAATACTTGCGGCAGAGATCTCTTTCACAAGCACTGTTGTCTTTTCTATTTCCGGCACGAGCATCTTTGCTTTCTCTCCTGCCATCTGCGATACTTTCATTCCCTTTGCTACAAGGTCAACAATTTCGTTGGCAGCTTGTTTGCTTCGTTCTGCAAGCTTACGCACCTCAGCAGCGACAACCGAAAATCCTCGTCCGTGCTCACCCGCTCTAACTGCTTCAACAGCGGCATTAAGAGCAAGTATGTTTGTCTGGAATGCGATATCTGAGATGATTGTAATCTTCTGCGAGATAAGGCTCATTGCCTCTGCGGCTTCAGCTGAATACTGACTTGACAATGTTACATTCTCTGCTGTTGATGTAGTTATCTTCTCTGTAGCAATTGCATTTTCTGTGTTCTGGTCGATGTTTGCAACCATCTCTTCTATTGCTGTTGACACCTCTTCTGCTGATGCCGCTTGTTCTGAAGCTCCCTTAGATAGTTTGAGAGAATTATCCTTTACATCGTCACTCGAATCCACGAGGTCGTTTGCATTCTTTTCAATAGAGACAACGATATTGCGCAAGTTCCTAACCATATCGCGCAATGCATCGGCCAACTGCCCTATCTCATCTTCTTGATCAACATCTACCGTTGCTGTCAAATCTCCGTTGCCAATAGCCTGAGCAAACAATACGCCTTGTTTCAACGGACTTACTATTGAGTTGTGCAATTTTCGTCCTACATAAAGCGACAATGCCATTACTGTTAATGACATGACAATACAGAATACAAGCTGAATATTTGACCATCTGCTTATTCCTGCTTCTGTCTCTTCACACAACTCATCACACTCCATGGTTAAAAAGTTCATCAAATCATTGATAGCAATCTCCGCTATCATAATATCGCCATCGCTCTGTACCAACATCTCTGATTCCATCATCGCCATGACATCATCGTATGATTCAAACGAACTTAGATTGTTCATTACAGTGCGTTGCAAATCAAAGAAACCAACAACCTGCGCTTCCAAAACACTCAAGGTATCAACGAACTCCTTGTTCCACTCCATTGTGCCTTCTTTGACTTCTGCCAATACTGCATTGAACTCCGTATCAATAATATTCTTTAGCTTTACTTTCTCCGGAGTGTCAGGTTGCTTGTCTACATACACCCAATTGACCGTCAAACGTTTTGATTCGGCTATAAGGTTTGCCATTGTCGTTACCTTTTCCTTCATTGGCAAATACTCCTCTATCTCCTTACTCTGCATATTCGACGTGTACAAGTGAATAAGTACAGTAACAACAAAATTGAGGAAAATAGCAATAGTGATTATACCAAACCCCAAGTATAGCTTCTGGCTTATATTTTTGCCTAATTTACTCGACAAATTCATATATATAATGTTTCGTTAATATTACACGTTTACCACAAAAGTCAGACACTCTGCATAAACAGAGGTCTGAACATTTTTGCATTACATGTTTATCGCTGCTGTCATGCCCTCCAACTTAGCAGAGAACTGTATACCGGCATACGATGCATTCTTTTTACTCAACTCAAACTTCAACTTCTCGTCTCGCACTACGAAGTTAATCATCGAACCATGTTCAGTTGCTCCCTCCATCTCGGTTATTATGAGTGTATCTTTACCGACTTTCGTGATTACTGCGTCTGCATTCTTGTTGAAGTTCCAGTTTTTCGATACATAAATAACTTGACAATCCGTTGCTTCTTCCCACGATTTGAATTCCTTGATAACAACCTCTTGGAAACCGAATTTCTTACCGGCTGACTGTGTCTTGAGGTGCCCAACAAGTTCTTTGTCTCGCACAACACCTATAACGAAATCACCCTTACGTGCATTCTCTCCCCAACCGACGTATCGAATGAAACTCAACGTCAACATTGCCTTTGCTTTAGAGACTTGTGCTCTTGCTGTATGGACTACTAACGGCATAAACATTAGTGCCATTATAAATATAATCTTTTTCATATTACCACGCTTTATATTTGACCTCTTTACTTCTTTATCCTTCTTTGTTATTATACACGGAACTTCAAAAATAACCGCTTTAATCTAAAAATCAAACTTTTTTAAACCTTTTTTTAAAAAAGCAACGTCTTTAGAAATCTGCTCTTTCAGTAGTTCCAAGCTGTCAAATCGTATGACATCTCTTTTCTTGCTTACGAATGATATTGTCATAAGGTTTCCATATATAACTTCTGAGAAGTCCATTATATACACTTCTACTCTTTTTTCTGTATCTCCAATCGTAGGTCGAGTTCCCACAAATACAGCGGCGTTGTATGTGTTGTTGTCTATTTTTGCCTTTGCGGCATAGACTCCTTCTTGGGGTATAATTTTTTTGGTGTCGTCTAATGATATGTTGGCTGTCGGGTATCCTATGTTGCGTCCGATAGCATCTCCGTGCACTACTTTTCCCTGCAGGGCATACTCTCTGCCAAGGAGTTTATTGGCAAGGGTTATGTTGCCTTGTCGAAGAGCTTCTCGGATTTGACTCGATGAACATATATTTCCGTCTTCTATCCATTGCGAGACTCGAGAGGCTCCAATGTTTTGTTTTCTGCATATCTCCTCGTAGTATTCGGGAGGGTAGTTTCCTTTGCCAAATCTATGATTGTATCCCATGACAAAATGCCGTGCTCCGAGTTTGCCTACGATGTATGTTTCGAGAAACATTTCAGGTGACATTTGCGCCAAGGACGAGTCAAAAGGTATTATATAGAGGTAATCGACTCCACATTGAGCTATGGCTGACACTTTCTCTTCTGTTGTCATCAGTTTATAAGGAAGCGTTTCGCCTCCGAAGTATGCTTTGGGGTGGCTGTCGAATGTTACGACTACAGATGGCATTCCCAACTCGTGTGCTTTATGCACCGTCTGACTTATCAGGTGTTGATGCCCGAGGTGCACACCATCAAAAGTTCCCAACGTAACAACTGATACGTCTATAGTCATCAATATGTCTTGTATTATCTTCATCTTTCTTATTGTCTGACTACGTATTCCATCTTTAGATAATAGTGCTCTCCGAGTTTGTCGCAACTTCCTACTACGACTGCGTCATATCTATGACGATGCATCAACGCTTTTGCATATCGGTCAACTTCTTCGTCGCTATCAGAGATAAAGAATAGTCCTTCGCCCGTGATGCGGTGTCTTATACTTATCTCTCCTATTATAATATTAGGCAGTGTGTACACGAATATTGCCGGCGAGACAGGTATACAGTCATCAAGCATTGCTCTATGTTGTTTGTCGGTTTCTGTCGATGAATTGATATTACGCATAACAATGCCTATTTTGTCAGTTTGTGCCATATTCGTTCCTATACAACGCACCAAGAACTCCATTCCGATATAGCCGAGCTTACAAATATCACTCATCTTATAGAACTTTGCGTTGATATCGCCAAGTTGTTTGTAAGCCGCTCTGATAAAGGTTGCGAAGTCGTCATTACATCGATATAGTTCTGCGACGTCGCTTTGTATTATGCCGTCTTTTATTGTTACTGATGCAATGCGCTTAGTGTCTATATCTGATGCGTCGTAACTGCTACTTATTGCAATGCTGTCATCACGTGCAATGACAACTGCAGCGTTACAACCACCAAATCCTGAAGCTGTTTTGACAAATGCCTTGCCACAAATAGTTCTGCTTTGTGATGACACGTTAAGTGGGAAAGGTGTTCCCAACTGCTCAAAGCCGAGTGTTGCCAGAAGCGTTCCTCTTCGATGTTGCTCTACGGACAAGGCAATCTCTATGACACCTGATGCTCCAAGAGTGTGTCCGAAGTAAGGTTTGAGGCTGTTAATGGGTATTTTGGATAGTCCGGCATGAGCTATTGCTTTTGATTCCATCTCATCGTTGTAGATGGTGGCTGTGCCATGTGCATTTATGAAAGCTATATCATCTGCAGAGAGAGACGCTTCGGAGAGAGCTTCTTCGATAGCTTGACCAAGTGGTTGACCTGTGCGAGAAGGGCCAGAGATATGGTTCGCATCGTTCGTCATGCTTCCTCCACACACTATATATCCTTCGGAGAGAGAGTCGTTGCAGGTAAGAAGTATGGCTCCACATGCTTCTCCCAACGAGAGCCCGTCACGACGTACATCGTAAGGACGACACAGCTCTGCGCTGACACTCTTAAAGGCTTTAAATCCTGATGTTGTGAATTCTGTCATTAGGTCGGCCCCAACTACGACAATGTTGTCATAATAGCCTGCCTTTATATATCTGTCTGCCACAATGACGGCTGCCACACCTGATATACATGCATTACTGATGATTATGACATCGAGAGGCTTTACCTCCGGATATTGTTGCGATATATATTGCTTATAGACGGAGAAGTCCAACGGATTGCGACGGTGTATATTATCTATATCGCCTTTTGTAGTGGATATTATCACTGCGGTGCGACCTTCGATATCATGCGGAAGGACGTCGCATGTGGCTTGTGCCATGATGTTCTCTATGTGTGAGAGTTGAGGCTCCGACAGCGACACGCTTATACTTTGACCTGCCACCGACACACCACTAAGCATGGCTTCGTAGTGTTGAGCCACCCCCATACCCATAGATGTGATAAGTGTAGACTTAGATATATATGTTACTCTTTGGGCAACCATCGTTCTTTCCAACGGGTGTAAAATTCTGGACAGACATATTGTATCTCGCCTGTATCAAGTGAGGTGAATACTTGCAATGTCGATGCAGTAGCTACAATACTCATGTCGCTCTCACGGTAAATGACATACTCCAAGTTTATCTTTGCGCCTTCACATGGTATATACCGTGTTTCGATGATTGCTCTTTCACCCGAGCGCAGCGACATTTTGTAGTCGATGTTGATATTGACGATAGGTGCGGCTATGCGTTCACGAAAATAGTCTTCATAGCCTATACCTTGATAACGTTTACCGAATGCTTCACGACCATCTTCGAGATACATGACGTAACTGCCATGCCATGCTACAAGCATTGAGTCCACTTCCGAGAAGCGAACTTGAATGGTTATGCGGTCGATAAGAGCCGGCTCATGTAGTTTGGTCCGTTGTCTTTTTGCCATTATACCTTAATATGAAAGATAAGTGTATTATTTAGTGGCAACTTTCATTTTGCCTTGAGCTATCACCTCTTCGCCCACACGTACTGTAGCACCTACAAGTGTAATATCACCTACTTGAGCCTCAAAGACTATAGTTGTATGCAGTGTTTCGCCTTGTTTTGGCAAACGGCTGATGGTGAGTTTATTTATCGAGCCGATGAATCCAAGAGGGACATTCTCTCCTTTTGACAGAGCCATGTAGCCTATCTGCATGGCTCCGCTCTGAGCGATATGTTCTATAAGACCTCCATCGAGGAGTGCGCCGTTGCAGCAGAACATATTGTCGGCAGATATTGTAAGTCCCGAGACGGAAGTATTGTCTTCCATTCCGTAGAAACTGTCTATCATCACTATAGGCTGACGTTGCGGTATGTACTTGCAGATGTCGTCGCCTTTTACTATAGGTTCGTTGATGTTTATCATTGTATTTTACATTCCATTATTGAGTGTCCATGACCTAAGCCGTCGTGTATGGCTACCACCTTCAGTCCGGCGGCATTGACGCATCGTTCCATGTCGGACGAGTGATACATCTTACTGTTGCCATTAGCGAGGGCTGTAAAATATATACTTGTGAGAGTCAAGCAATATGCTGCCGTCTCGTATTTCTGTCTGTCCCAAAATGTCTCCATTATATAGAGTGTCGTATCTGACGACATAGAGTACGCTGCACGTGTGAGAATGCTTGTCACCTCGCTTTCGGAGAAGCAGTCAAGGAACTGGCTCATCCATATAGCGTCAAACCCTGTCGGAAACGGCACATTGTCATCGAGGAGGTTGGCTCCATGTCCGAAGATTCGTTCTGCACCCTTTAGACCTTTGGTCTGACCGCGCATCATCTCGAGTTGCTGTGGGAGGTCCATGATAGTAACCTCAACATTGTCATCATAGCCTACACACTGCAACGCCCAACGGCCTGTGTTTCCTCCCACATCGAGAAGCCTACGTGTAGTACGTGAACCCAAGACTATCGAAAGAGCTTCACTGAATGAGTTGTCGCTATAGAAATGGTCAAAGCCAAACCAACTTTTCTGAACCTGCTCGGGAAGTTGCGATAATCCTTCGTATATAGTAGACCATGTACCGAATACTTTCAGCCCTTCCGGCTTGCCGTTGAGGAGTGACTCTTCAAGATTGAAGAGGCCAAGATAGTTGACATCGTGGTTGAAGTCCATGTTGGCTTTAACGAGTTTGTCGTTGAGCAAAAACCAACCGGCTTTCGAGAGCTTATAGTTGTCACCATCTACGTATACCGTACCTATTGACAACGAGGCTTCGAGAAGTACTTGTGCCGCATACTGACTTATTCGACATTGCTCTGCTACTTGATTATGCGTCAGACCTTCTCTGTTGTCGCTCAACAGTTTGAGTATGCCGAACTTCACCATGAGACGCGACACCTGAAATACCATAGGCGCAAAAGCAATCTCGTGTGCCAAGCGTTGTGCTTCTAAAGCAGTAGTTTTGTCGGTTGTATACCTATCTTCAAGCTCTTTAAAGAGTTTCATAGTCGATTGTTGTTACGTTAAGTGTATAATCTCGACAAAGTTAGTGTTTCTTTTCGAATATATCTAATTCCGACCCATCTATATTGTAGTGATTGACAAGTGTCAAACCCTCAGGCAAATAGGGTGCCTTTACTCCTGCGTTGAGGACAATAGGTCCGCGATAACGATAAATGCGGTCCCACATGTCACTACCAATGAAGTGATTGAGCGTCACAGCACCTCCCTCTACTATGACGCTCTGAACCTCCATATCATACAGTGCATCGAGAATATGAGAGAGAGCGTTGTCGGAGAAGTCGATACGTTTATACACCTTCGAGGTGGTGCTATCATCTTTCGAGGCGTTGAGTATGAGTGTAGGCAAATCATCGGAAAGAAGTGTCGTGTTGTCTGACAGTCGCAGATGTGGGTCGATGACGACACGCAGAGGTTGGTTGCCTTGCCATAGTCGCAGAGTGAGAGACGGGTTATCGAGCAGAGCTGTATTTACACCTATCATGATAGCAGACTCTGTGGAGCGTTGTTTGTGAACTATTCTGCGACATGCTTCGTTGGTGAGCCATGTCGGTCGGTTGGTTGCGTCACGTGGAGCATCGATATATCCGTCTGCCGACTCTGCCCACTTGAGAATGATATAGGGACGATGTTGCTCATGATACGTAAAGAACCGTCTGTTGATATGTCGGCATTGGCTCTCGAGAACGCCTGTCGTGACGTCTATGCCTGCCTTGCGCATCATGTCGATACCTCTGCCCGAGACTTCGGAGAAAGTATCTACACAGCCAACTACTACACGAGGTATATGATTGTCGATGATGAGCTTTGCGCACGGAGGAGTGCGTCCCCAGTGAGCACACGGCTCAAGATTGACGTACAACGTGCTACGAGATAGCAACTCTTTGTCTGCAACACTTGCTACAGCATTAACTTCGGCGTGCGGAGTACCTGCTTTGCGATGATAGCCTTCGCCTATAATCTTGCCCTCGCAGACTATGACACTGCCAACCATGGGGTTAGGATAAGTGTCGCCTTCTGCCATCTGTGCCAATTCGAGACACCTCTGCATATACATCTCATCGATGTTTCTCTGTTCGTTGCTCATCTCTTACATTATTTGTTGGCGAAGATAACGTTTTTTTATCAGAGAGAGCCTTGCCTCATAGTATTTGCTTGGCGAAGAACTTTACGCAGAAGATGGCCTCATGACACCTCGACAAGATAAATATAACATATCACATCGGACGACGTAGAAGGCACATACCGATACGAACACTTTTTGTTCGACACGGAGAATGCCTATAACACTCAAAGTGCAAAATGAATATAAAATACTATATTTGGAGCAAGAAAGGATTAATATATGAATAAACCAAAACTGATATTATCAACATTATGCATAGTAATGACCCTCTGTGCATGTTCGGAACTATTCGGAGATTCGCTAAGCTATAAGATAAACTATGACCGCAAATGTGCAAAAGTCAAACGTGGTTGGTATACGGGCGATGTAGTGATACCCGAGAAAATAGAGAGCGAAGGAAACATCTACCCTGTCAACGAATTAGAACTCATAGCATTCTTTGGCTGTCATGAACTTACAAGCATCAGACTGCCCAAGTCTATCAATGTAATAGGACCTCACGCCTTTGATGGCTGTGTAGAACTCACAGAGGTCAAGATCCCTTGTCGCATAACGATATTGGAAGAAGGCATATTCAACGGGTGCAGCAAGCTCAAAGAAGTGACTTTACCCGAACGTATACAAAGGATAGAAGCGTTTGCCTTCAACTCGTGTGAGAGTCTGACAAACATAAACATTCCCGACCATGTAAACTACATAGGCAATCATGCCTTCGGCTGTTGTAAATCACTTACACAGATAAGCATGTCGGACAATGTAGAGACTCTCGGACAACGAGTATTCAACAAATGTAGCTCACTTAAAAGCATACGAATATCTAACGCCATCACCTGCATAGAAAGAGGTGCCTTCAACGGCTGCGAAGCTCTCGAAGCTATAACATTGCCATCAGGCGTTGACTCTTTGGCCGCCTTTGCTCTCACCAACTGCAAAGCCCTTAAGAGCATCACCATGAAGAGCCTTACTCCGCCACGTCTGACGGAAGAGACTTTCGACTCGCTGACATACAACGCTACACTCTACGTGCCACGCGAGAGCATTGAGCTATACCGCAAGTCGGACATTTGGAATGCCTTCAAAGAGATAAAAAGCATAGATTGATATTTTTTCCCTTGCACAACGTGTCATATTGTAAGTGAAAGAAAATCATAACGCAAAGCAATCTTTTGCGTACAATAAATTGCGTATTGACCGTGTGACTTAGAGACACATGACGTTAATGCTCCGGATATAGTGTATAACTCTCAAACTAAGCCGTCATGAACAGATCAATAGTAATATTGTGCGCACCCGTTCTATTTGCCGGATGTGCCGTAGAGACACCCGACAACATCAACTTTGCCTTTGATGACGACACACGTACTGCTACCATCACCGGCTACTACTACGGAGATACAGTCATTGTGCCCGAAGCTCTCTCTAATATGGTATCAGAATATAGAGTGACAAGCATAGCTCCGGACGCCTTTACAGGCTGTGACAGCCTGCGTTATGTAGTACTGCCCGACGGTCTTGTGAATATATCTGAAAGAGCATTTTTCAACTGCACACAACTCGACTACATCAAGATACCCAAAAGCGTACAAAGCATAGGAGCCAACGCCTTTAGAGGTTGTAAGATATTCAACGACTCAAACCGTTGGACCGACAACGCTCTCTATATCGACAATTGGCTAATACGCATAAAAGTCGACACATCATACTACACTATAGCCGACACCATAGAACATATAGCCGATGGAGCTTTCAGCGGCTATCAATCCGACAACCCTCTGACAGATGTCTATGTTAGCAATGTCAACACACACTACACCTCCGAGTGCGGAATACTCTTCAACAAAGAGAAGAGCAAACTGATATGCTATCCACGACTGAAAGCCGACACAGCCTACACAATACCCGAGAGTGTCACGACAATAGGTGCAGTAGCCTTCATAGGTAACACCAGCCTTAAACACGTAAAGATAAACCCCAACGTTACATCGATAGGAATATCAGCCTTCAGAGGTTGCAACGCACTGAAACAAGTGACATTGCCCGCAAATGTGACGATGATAGACGACAAAGCATTCTCGTGGTGTAGCAGTCTCGAACAGGTGACGTCTCTCAACCCCGAACCACCGCGTATGGGTGAGATAGTCTTTGACGGAGTAAGCTCCGACATACCACTGTATGTTCCCAAAGAGAGCGTACTACTCTACAGTCAACACGAACAATGGAGCTACTTCCACAATATAATAGCTATAGAATAAGACAATACACACGATACGACGAAAGGTTGTCAGCAAACACGCAGACAACCTTTCATCATGCAATACACATAATATATTACCTACATCACCTCAAAGCAATTGCATAAAGTTGACTACATTTGCAACAAAATAACGTATGAGCCAATGACCACCATAGCACAACTACGCAACGAGATAAAGGCAACAATAGCCGAGACACTGACCGAAGAGACGTCGACCCTCGCACGCGACCTCATCTGCGATACACTCGACATGTCTCTGACCCAACTGCTGATGCACTCCGACGACACACTATCTGACGAGACAGTTCAAGAGATACGTCACAAAGCCTTACGCATAAGAGAGAACGAACCGCTGCAATACGTGACAGGCAAAGCCTATTTCGGAGGACGTATCTTCGAAGTGAACACCTCAACCCTCATACCGCGACCGGAAACCGAACAACTTACATCACTCATCTGCCAAGCTACTCCCACCGACACACCACAACGAATACTCGACATAGGTACAGGCTCGGGTTGCATAGCCATAACCCTTAAATGCAACATGCCACACTCCACACTCCACGCCATAGACATCTCCGAAAAGGCACTGCAACAAGCCTCCGCCAATGCCCTTCGACATAAAGCTGACATCACCTTCGAGAGGTGCGACATACTCAACGACACACCCTCCGCCGAAAACTTTGACATAGTGGTAAGCAATCCTCCATATATATGCGAAAGCGAACGCACAAGCATGGCTGACAACGTCCTGCTGCACGAACCACACACAGCACTCTTCGTCCCCGACAACGACCCACTCCTCTTCTACCGACGTATAGCCACGCTGTGCTTGGAAGAAAATCTGCTCAGAAAAGAAGGAACACTCTACTTCGAAATCAACGAAGCCTACGGCACACAAACCAAGCTACTGTTAGAAAACTTAGGCTATGCAGAGTGTCAGATACTCCACGACATATACGGTAAGGAGAGAATAGTAATTGCTAAAAAGATTTAAAAATAAATCCTTTTACACTCAAATACTTGCAATTGTAAAACTAACTCCCTATCTTGGGAAAGGCATTAACAATAAACAGACTACACATGAAAGAATTTAATGACAACAACTTTAAGCAAGAGGTTATCGACACAGGCAGATTAGCCGTTGTTGACTTTTGGGCACCTTGGTGCGCACCTTGCAGAGCTCTTGCTCCGATATTCGAAGCAGTAGCAGCCGACTATGACGGCAGAGTGACAATGGGCAAGTTTAACGTTGACGCCGGAATCTCTATACCGGCCGAATATGGCATACGCAGCATACCGACAATACTATTCTTTAAGAATGGCGAGTTGATTGACAAACAGTTGGGTGCAGTTTCAAGAGAAGCATTGATTGATAAAATAGAGAACTTGATGAAGTAAAGTGTGCCATTCGCAGAGGTGTAAAACGTTATGTTGATGAATATTACATATTGGTAGAAATGATTTCAATACAAACGAGATGTCTCCTACCTTTGTAATACTGAAGAACGGACAATTTGTTTTTACGTATAGATTAAGTACGAACCAACGGGTTCGGTTTTGAAACTATCACCGAAAGAGGGTGAGCTACTATCATACGAGTGGTTCACCCTCTTTTTTTGCACCTCACTCCTCTATACCACAACACCTCACTCTACTTTACTATAACTCCACACTTCCTTTTACCACACTACAACGCTTCATAAGCCAAGTAAAGAAGCGTTATCTGTCAGTATAAGCGAGCACATACGTCTCTCTAAATAACACGTATTAGTACAGATACAACATCCGTATTAGTACAGATACGATACCCGTATTAATAAGATACGGCTCCCGTATTAGTGCTAATACGGGACACTTTGCTTAGAGAAAAAGAGACACACAGCTACTGATAAACAACGTTGTGCTAACCAGAAAAACGATGTAGATAGACCCATAGGAAATTACCATGCCTCCGAGATATGCAGAGTGAAGAGTGATATTGAAGATCTATCGCCGAGGGGTGAGTTGCGTCCGGTGTCATACATCAAAGATGGCAGGCGGGGTATAGGATTCATTGCACAAGAGGTGCGTGAGGTATATCCGAAGTTAGTTAGGGAGGATGAAGATGGGATGTTGAGTCTTAACTACAACGGGTTGGTAGCTGTCCTCTACGCCGAAGTGCAAGAGCTAAGAAAAGTTTTGAGAGAAATTAAGGGGTAATGTTTGTACTTTTCAATTTGGGATTTTGTACTTTTCAATTTGGGGTTTATCCAACGTTTGTACAAAACGTTACTTTTTATTTATATTTGCAATGTCCTGTGCTAAGGCTCTACCTTCGGGTAAAGAATAAGAGATAGGACAAGACATATTAAAAGGCGTTTACTACGCTTTGGTTTTGACGGTTAGAAATCGTAGGAAAATTTCAAAACGCAAGTCAAAAAACAAAGCAACGGTGAATGCCCCTTAGTTGTGATATACACAACACTCATTGTGTCAAGGCCATTGGTGTACCCGTACGCCAATGGCAACTTTGGGCATTGTAGGGTTGTCGGTATACATACAGCGTGGGGCTCTCTCGTTGCTCGTTCCGACTTGCAAGGCCATTCCTACGAGCCTCTAACCGTGGAGCGAGCGACAGTGCAGGGCTTCACGTTTTTTTTTGTGTCTGTAGGTATGGTAGTTGTAATATAGGTTATCGTAGCCCATAACCTCCTTTTGAATGGATTGCTATGAACAATAATAGTCTCTTTGTGGAATTGGAGAAACTTCTACGCATGGAGAGTGCCTACTGCACAGAAGATGGTGTGCTTTTGAAAAATGCGATAGTGGAGGCAGCACTTGCGCTTCGTCCTGAGTTAATTGCAAAATTGCTTACACACGATGGATTAAAACGCAATTTCTTTACAGAGGTTGAAGGTGTTTTGGTATTTGATAAGGTCAGGTTTCAAAAGTTTGTAATGAACAAACGGTTCTTGCCCGATAGCTATACTTCATTCAAAAATAAAGTCGGTTTGACCAACGAAGATGGCGATTTCCTTTCAGAGAGTCGAGAGGTTGTTCTTTCGTGGCCATACAAAGATTGTGTACTCGAAGGTGGACAAACAAAAGAGGATGCAAAACGCAACGAAGTGTTTTGGAATGAGATTCTTGCTCCAAATGAAATCAATCGTTTGACAGAGGCGAAGGTGCTGACCAATTTCAAACGCTACGATAAAGACGGCGAACATGAAGTTGATAGTGTATCTATGGATGATAATCTCATCATAAAAGGTAATAACTTGCTGGCATTACATTCGTTGAAAAAGAAGTATGCAGGTAAGGTTAAGTTGATTTATATTGACCCTCCATATTATTTCACCAAACACAAAGAGAGCGATTCCTTTAACTATAATTCTAATTTTAGACTTAGTACATGGCTTACTTTTATGCATAACAGACTTTCAGTGGCTAAGGAGTTATTGAAAAATGGTGGAGTAATTCTTTGTCACATAAAAGAAGATGGTGTACATTGGTTAAAGGTCTTAATGGAAGAAATTTTTAAGGTAGAAAATTTCGTAGAGACATTCATATGGAAGAATACCGATAATCCTGATTCTTTGTCTAAGAAATCAAGATCTTCGGTAGAATACATTTTGTGCTATGAAGTTAACAAGGATTCATCAGTTCAATATTTAGGTAAACAAACGGAAAATGGAGATGCACCATTATTAAATAGTGGTAACTCTATTCACCCTTTGACTTTCCCTGCTCAAACTATTAGGTTTAATATCCCTGACGGTATTTATGAATGTGGAATGCCCGATAGAGTGGAAATATTAACGCCAATCAAAGTTGAAAATGGACTTAATTCAAATGAAGCAACTCTAAAAGGAGAGTTTAAGTGGTCTCAACAAACTTTAGATGAAGAAATTGAAAAAGGCACTTACTTTTTGTGTAAAACGAATAAGTTCTCTATTCGTTTCCAAAGAAAGGATGGTGTATATATGGCTCCTGAAAAATATTTTGATGAGCAATACTTGTCTAAAGCCATTGGAGTAGGCTCTAATGAAGATGCGAGTACGCACATCAAACAAATGGGACTTGAATTTTCCTTTTCAAAGCCAGAAAGCGTTGTTGCATTTTTTATAAAATCCATAACAGTTGAGAAGGACATTGTAATTGATTTCTTCTTGGGTAGTGGAACAACTGCTGCTGTTGCCCATAAAATGAATAGAAGATATATTGGCATAGATCAAATGGATTATATTGAAGATACTGCTTGTAACCGATTAACAAAGGTAATAGAAGGAGAACAAGGAGGTATTTCAAAATCTGTTAATTGGCAAGGTGGAGGTTCATTTGTTTATTGTGAACTTGCAAAAGCCAATCAGCAATTTGCTGATGACATTGAGCATGCATCATCTTCTGAGGAACTTGTTACTATATGGGAACAAATGCAAGAAACTGGATTCCTAAGTTGGAAAGTAAATCCCAAAGAGATTAATGCCAATGCAAAAGATTTTACCACTCTTACCATTGAAGACCAAAAGCGTTTTCTCATAGAGTGCTTAGATAAGAACTTGCTATATGTTCCATATTCCGAAATTGACAATGCAGAGTATGGTATCAGTGAAAACGATAAGAAGATAAATAACCAATTCTATCAAACGAAGTAGCTTTATGAAATATTTACAAGATACGCTTCGTGAAGAATTTGGCAAACGTTCAATTGCAGATGTTGAAATGCCAAAATATTTTGCGATCTCGCTTAACCCGATGATGAAACTGCGTCCTTATCAAGAGGAATGCTTTAAGTATTTCATTACTTATTGGGAGAATGATTTTGATGCGAAAGAACTTAAACCACATCTCTTGTTTCACATGGCAACAGGTAGTGGTAAAACGCTCATTATGGCAGGTGCTATGCTCTATCTTTACGAACAGGGGTATCGCAACTTCCTTTTCTTTGTAGATTCTACAAATATCATAGAAAAGACAAAAGATAATTTTCTGAATACCGCATCGGCGAAATACCTTTTCGGACAATCAATCAATATTGGCAACAAGCAAGTAGAAATAAGACTTGTAGATAATTTTCAGACAGTCGATGAAAACTGCATCAACCTCTGCTTGACAACCATTCAAGGACTACACACTTCGCTTAATACACCGAAAGAGAATGCTGTTACCATAGAAGATTTTGCAGACAAAAGAATTGTACTTATATCAGATGAAGCACATCACACGAATACTGCGACTAAGAAAGGCAAGAAACCTGTTGTGACCGATATGGGTTCTTTGTTCAATGATGATGATTTTGAATCAACCGAAGATTGGGAAACAACTGTGATGAAAATTTTTCATAGTAACGAAGCCAATGTTTTGTTGGAGTTTACAGCAACAGAAGACTTTCAAGATACTAATATTGCCGACAAGTATGAGAACAAAGTAATCTTCGACTATCCGTTGAAGAAGTTTCGTGAAGATGGCTACTCTAAAGACATATCGGTTGTTCAAAGTGATTTGTCGCCAATAGACAGAGCCATTCAGTGCGTACTATTGAGTCAATACAAGAGAAAACTATTTTCAAGCATACATCAGGACATTAAACCTGTTATGATGCTTAAATCAAAGACTATTGCCGATAATAAGAAATTTTATGACGAATTCATAAATACCATTAAACGACTGAATGTTGAAGACATTGAACACATCGCCTCTAATGCAAAAGGCGATATGCTTGATGTTTTCTCATATATAGCAGAACAAAACATTGAATTTGAGAATCTGCTTCTTGAAATTAAAGAGGATTTTAAGGAAGAGAACTTGTTGCTTGTTGACGGTAACAACATCTCACCCGACAAACAATTGAAATTAAATTCATTGGAAGCAAAAGATAATGAGTTTCGTGTTGTATTCGCTGTTGATATGCTCAACGAGGGCTGGGATGTACTGAACCTATTCGATATTGTACGCCTTTACGAAACACGCGATTCAGGACACGGCAAGGTGGGAAAGACCACAATGCAGGAGGCCCAGCTGATTGGTCGTGGAGCCAGGTATATGCCATTTACCGAGCCTACAGGAGGATTAAAAACTGGAGAAAGAAAATTTGACAATGATACGACCAATAGATTAAGAGCTTTGGAAACCTTGCACTATCATAGTGTAAGTAATCCAAAATATCTAACCGAACTAAAACAAGCAATGGTTCAGACTGGTATTGTAGCCGAAAAAGTGAAAATAGTAGAACTTAAATTCAAAGACTCTTTCAAGAAAACATCACTTTATAATGACGGATATGTATTTGCGAATGAGTTGGAACCATATATGCTCAACGAGAATGTAATATCTATGGGTGACGCAATTCTAAACAAGGTGTATAAAGTTAGTATCAAAAGCGGAGACGTAAGTACAAGTTTGGTGTTTGAATCCGGAACATCATCAAACACAACCTCTGTACCTTATCGAACATATAAATTTGGAGAGTTGGGTAATCACGTTATTCGTGCAGCAATCAATCGTTTCGAGACTTTTAAGTTTTCCAATCTTAAAGAGACCTATCCCAACTTAAAGTCCATCAAAGAGTTTATTGAGAGTAATTCCTATTTGGCAGGAGTAAATATTTCTATATATGCGAAACAAGAGGTATTAGACAACATGACTCAAAAAGAGAAACTCTTTTGTGCAATAGAGGTTCTCCGTCAGATAGAGCCATTGTTATCAAAAGGCGGAGTCGGATATAAGGGGACAAAATTGTTCAAACCTAAGCAGATAAAGGATGTGTTCCGTGAACGTACACAGAAATTCTCACTTGATGGTTCATCTGATAAGGAACTGGGTAAGTCAATGATGGAAACCGAGAATACGTATCTGCGCATGGATTTGTCTAAGACCAATTGGCATGCATACGAAGATTGTTTCGGGACATCGGAGGAGAAGTATCTTATTCGATACATTGAATCAATTTATCCAAAACTTACAGAAAAGTATCACGATATATATTTGCTACGCAATGAAAAGGATCTGAAAATTTATAGTTTCACTTCGGAAGATGCCTATCAACCGGATTATGTACTATTCTTAAAAAAGAAGAATGGTGCTAAGACGGACTATATTCAGATATTCATTGAACCCAAAGGAGAACATTTGAGAAGTACCGACAAATGGAAAGAGGATGCGATGAAAGAAATTAGAGAAAATGCCGATATTCGTTTCTCTACTCAAAACAGCAACTTTAATGTGTGGGGGATGCCATTCTTCACAGAAAGCAAACGCGGCAATTTTGATGCCGCAATGAAAAAATCTTTGGAGATTTGAGATATCGGTAATAAAAGGGTTATTAACCACCGTAAATTATGCATAACATAATTTGCGGTGGTTTTCTTTTGAAAACCTACCAATAAATTAATCTTCGTTGAAAATGAAATAATTGCAAAATAACAATTACCTTTGCTAATAATTGTTCACTTATATTTTATATTAAGTAAGATGATTCATACATAATAAGTATTTTAATCCAATACATTTAAAATATGACAACAGAAGAAAAAGATAGAATTTTCAGTTCTATTCAAGATATAGTAAACAACAATCCTGTTATAGTTGTTGGTTGTGGGGCTTCAATGGGGTTCGGCATTCCTGGGATGTTGGATTTGGCTGAAGCAATAAAAAAAGATTTTTCAGAAACGCCACCTATATCAGAGGAATCTCAAAATTGCATAAAAAAACTTATTGCTAAACTTGACGAAAATGTCGGATTGGAAGATGCTATGCTCAGTTTGAAATGCACTGAAGAGGTTGAAAATAGAATTATTAGTATTGTATGGAATGAGATAAAGCCAAAAGACAGTGAAGTCTTTACAAATATAATCCAATCGCATCATCGCTTACCTTTAGCAGATTTGCTTACTCATTTAATATACAATAGAGCAGATACAGAAATAGGGATTGTAACAACTAATTATGATTGTCTCATAGAATATGCAGCATCTCAAACAGAAGCTTATGTGAATTGTGGCTGTTCACAATCTCATGTTGGAAAATTTATTGGTTTTGACCACAAAAATCAATTTTCAAAATTGAAAGATTATGAGGGGTGTGTAAATATATACAAGATTCATGGTTCTTTAGATTGGTTTATTGATGACAATGGAAAAATGGATTGTTATCCTAATATCACATCTATACCACCCCAGATGAAACCATGCATAATAACCCCAGGAACAAACAAGTATGAACGTGCGTTGGAGGACCCTCATCGATCTTTAATCTCATCTGTTGATGGGCTATTCAAAGAAGCTACTGGTTATATGTGTATAGGTTATGGCTTTAATGATAAACATATTCAACCAAACTTGTTAAAAATGGCTATTGATAGGAATAAAAGAATTTTGATAGTCACAAAAGATTTGACAGAGAAAATAAAAAGTGAAGTTGTTGCCAAGGCTAAAAACTATGTCATAGTATATTCTGATGGTGCACAAGGTACAAAATTCAAAAGTTCATCAGAAACAATTGAAATAGTCGATGAAACAACTGAATATTGGAAACTTGAAGAATTTATATCAATTATAAAGTAATTAATTATGGCAGAAACAATACTCAATTATAAGGAAGAAGATCTTATCGGTAAAATAGCAAGTGTGGATACCGGTACTGCGATAGCATTTATCCCTGATGATAAAAAAATGTCTGAATTGCAAATAAATCAATTAATTGCCATTAATAGCTCGCGAGCCGGAACTCATATTGTTGGGATGATTGTAAAAATGTCTCGACGTCTTGACGAAAAACTTCTTCAAAACAACGTTGATATTGAAGTTGAAGATGAGGAGGAAGATTTATCTTCAAATGTAATAAAATTAGTATTTGTTGGAGAGTTGCGTGACAAAGAAGGAATAAAAGAAAATGTGTTTAAACGTAATGTAACAACATTGCCTAATATTCAAGCATCTTGTTTTCGAATAGAAGGAGAAAAACTAACAAGACTTATGGAATGTATTTCCTCCATTGCTGTAAATGTAGTTACCCCTTTATCATTAGGAAAGTACTTCATAGATGATAATTCTACTGCATATATCGATGGAGATAAGCTATTCCAACGTCATGCGGCTATTGTCGGTTCAACTGGCAGTGGCAAATCCTACTGTGTTGCGAAACTAATAGAACAAATGGCAGAACTCAAATCAGTGAATGCTGTATTGTTTGATATACATGGAGAGTATTCAGATGATTCATTTAAGAGAGATGGAATAACACAACTGAAAATTGCAGCACCAAATGATTTGGAAACTGTAAACAAACTTGAAAAGGGAATCCTTATGATTCCATATTGGCTATTGAATTATGAAGAAATGCAAGCTTTGTTATTGGATCGCAGTGATACTAACGCTCCAAATCAAGCAATGCAGTTGTCAAAACAAATAATGGAGGCAAAAGAACAAACTGTTAAAGATACGGAATATGAAAGTAAAATTACATTAGACAGTCCTGTAGCATATGACTTAAACATGGTTTTACAACATTTACATGACCTCGATTCTGAAATGGTGCCAGGTGCAAGAGGTGATAAAGCAGGTCCTTTTAATGGTAAACTAACTCGCTTTAATCAACGTCTTGAAAATAAGATGTCCGACAAGCGCGTAGGGTTTATGTTTTCTCTTACAAATGAAGAAAAGAAATCGGATTGGCTTCAGTCTTTCTGTAAACAACTAATGGGAACTTCACAAGTATGTTCTGGTGGCATTAAAGTTATTGACTTTTCCGAAGTGCCTTCGGATATTCTCCCTCTTATTATTGGTCTTATTGCGAGAATTATTTTCTCAGTACAGCAATGGTCCGCAAAAGAAAACCGACATCCAATAGCATTGCTTTGTGATGAAGCACATCTATACGTTGAACAAAACGAAAACACAGATGCTGTTTCTGCGATTGGATTAAAAAGTTTTGAACGTATAGCAAAAGAAGGACGAAAATATGGTGTAAGTTTGGTTATCATCAGTCAAAGACCATGCGAAGTAAATAAAACAGTTCTGAGCCAATGTAATAATTTCATAAGTCTACGTCTTACCAACATTGAAGATCAAAATACGATAAAACGTCTTTTACCTGATAATCTTGGTAATATTGCAGATAACCTTGCTTTATTAGATGTTGGCGAAGCCATTGTCGTTGGTGATGCTACTTTACTTCCTTCTCGTATTAAAGTAGAAGAACCTAAAATAAAACCACACAGTAACACAATACAATTTTGGCAAGTGTGGGGCAAAGACATCAGCAGTCAAGACTTGGATACAGCTGTAGGAAATATTATAAAACAATCAAAATCCTAGCAAAGGGGAAAAATTATGAAGGCTGACTCAAAGTATGAGCCAGCCCTTTTTTATACTTTGAAGAAGACTGTTTCAAATATTAAATTCTCAGAGGGAAATATCTCTTTTGAGTGTTTCTTTTTTATGTAATAGTAAGAACATTGTTGATATTTACTTTAAGTTTTAGTTAAACTATATATGTATGCCTTAAATTCTTCAATAAACTCTCGTTCTATGTTTGAGAAATTTCGTTGAGAAGGAATAAAATTGCGTAGCTGTTCCAATGCTATGTCTATATTGGAAGAAATATCCAGTATTCCCCAAATCTTATTTGATATTTGTATTGGTAGCCATACTCATCCATGGGTATTACATAAGGAGACATAAAATAACATTCAACCTAATAGGCAAAATAAGAGTAATCATATAAAGTGTAAGGTTATTCTTTCTAAAAATAACATTTGCAATATCTCCTAAACTCATCAAATAACGAGGAAATTGGTAGTTTATCCAATGCCTATCTATTCGGTTAGTATTTGATAAATTACACCTCAAAGTTAACAAATTTTATTGGTTATTTAGTGAGAGATTAGTAAAAATAATATTTGGAGACGAATAGAAGACTAATAATATAGTAGTTTGAATACGATTTTGCTTTCTGGAAAGCGCTCTATTATATAATGCAGAAAAGATAGATAAAGAAACTTCATTATTTACCTTGAACTGTTTCTTTACAATAAACGACATCTCCATTTTATAAATTTAGTGCTCATGAACTGCTCTTGATAGCGCTCATGAAGGCACTAAGGCGGCACCAAGATAGCCCCAGTTGATATAAGGGTGTACAAGTTAGTGCATAAGTTATGTACAAGCTTATTTAATGATACTACCATGCAAGTGACTATGCAAGTCACCATGCAAGTTCCCAAGTCGTGAACCTGTTTATAGTAGGTTAAACTATCAAGAATTTCTTTACAGTTCAATTGCGGATATATTTGATTCCTCAAAAATGTAGGACATGTCTCACTTTTTTAAACAAGAGCTACGACAAAAAAAAAAAATCAGACGCGCAAATTCATACCCAACATATCATAAAATAAAGAAAAAGCACTATATTTGCGTATTATATGATACATTGAGGTTATGACAAAGAGTACAATGGGAACTAAATTACCCCGAAAGTTGGAGCAGAAGATGCAGATTGTTGGTGAGCAAATAAGGCTTGCCCGCTTGCGTCGTAATCTGAGTGTTGCACAGGTGGCAGAGCGTGCTACTTGTTCGCCTCTTACGGTATCACGCATAGAGAAAGGCGCGCCGACAGTGGCGATTGGCATCTATCTGCGTGTGTTGTATGCCCTGCAACTCGATGATGATATTCTCTCTTTGGCAAAAGATGATGAACTCGGTAGGGCTTTGCAAGATATGAACTTACCACAGCGTGAAAGGGCGTCTAAAAAGGAGTAATGTGCTATGAAGAAGTTGTATGTATATGCCGATTTCGATTGGCTCAAGGAGGTTGAGTTAGTTGGTGAACTGGGCTACGAATCGCTTCGTGGCTCGGATAGTTATAGTTTCCAGTTTGACGATAGTTGGATAAAAAAGTACAATGCCATTACCCTGAGCGAAGACCTTAACAACTATCCAGGAATACAATACACTCAGCCGAATAAAGATATTTTTGGTTGCTTTGCCGATGCTCTTCCCGACAGATGGGGACGCACTCTTCTCCTCCGTCGTGAACGGATTTTGGCGCAAGAAGAGAATCGCCCAGTTCGCCGATTATCATCGTTTGACTTTTTAACAGGCATTGATGACTTTTCTCGTATGGGCGGTTTCCGTTTCAAAGAAACGCCTGATGGCGAGTTTATAAACGCCGACAACTCATTACGTATTCCTCCGTTGACCGACTTGCGCGAACTCATTGCTGCAAGCAAGGAGATTGAGAAAAGCGAGGAGACTAATGCGCTTCCCGAGAAACGATGGATTGCTCAACTTGTGCAACCGGGTTCTTCGCTCGGAGGTGCTCGTCCCAAAGCAAATGTTGTAGATACGGACCGCAGTATATATGTCGCAAAATTCCCATCATTGAAGGATGATTACGATGCAGGCCTATGGGAGCATTTCTGCCATCTATTAGCCAAGAATGCAGGTATAAATGCTGCCGAAACAAAGGTACTTGAAATAAACGACAAGCATCATACGCTCCTTTCTCGTCGTTTCGACCGAACAAATGAAGGCAAACGAATTCATTTTGCATCTGCAATGACACTGCTCGGGTTAAATGATGGCGACAACGCTACAACAGGACACGGATATATTGACATTGTTGATTTTATCATAAGCGGTTGTACCGATGTTGATGCGAACTTGCAAGAACTATTCCGCCGAGTTGCATTCAATATATGTGTCGGCAATAGCGATGATCATTTCCGTAATCACGGTTTTCTACTCACTGCAAAAGGGTGGATTCTTTCGCCTGCATACGATATGAACCCAACGCTGAATGACCATCAAAGTTTGCTAA
>CALAUL010000007.1 GCA_937892255.1 uncultured Bacteroidales bacterium
AATCCAATCTATAAAATCTATGATAGTTAATCTACACACTGAAGTGTACGCTCTATTCGACTTAATGTTTCATTACTATTAAAATGTTCTTGAAATTAAATCTAAAACATTGTTAAAGACTTCTGATTCTGTGATTAAAAGAATACCTTGTCGGACACAAAAGACAAATCCAAAAAATCAATTCGTTGTTTTAATATCCTTTATAGCTCTGTAAATAATAGCGTGTATATCACTGCGGATATTGAGTTTCGACAGTTTGTTGTTGAAAGTATCGGGACAGACTCGATTCGAGAGGAAGATGTAAATTAGTTCGTTGTCGGGATCTATCCACAACATAGTGCCGGTAAAGCCCGTGTGACCATACGACGAAAGTGGCACACCGTCTGTGACAGGAGAAGAGGCGTTATCTCTGAACTCCGGCTTGTCAAAGCCATAGCCTCTGCGATTGTCATCTCTGTGTCGACGCGTAAAGAGCTGTGCGACCTGTGGCGAGAATATTGACACTCCGCCATAAGAGCCTCCGTTGAGAAAGAGTTGTCCCACTTTGGCCAGCTCGCCCGCCGTAGAGAACACTCCGGCATGACCCGCCACACCTCCTAAGAGAGCACATGTCTGGTCGTGTACCGTACCCCACACGGTGTGTTTGCGAAAGAACTTGTCTGTTTCCGTCGGAACGATGTCGTCTTGAGTAAATCTCTCGAGAGGATGGTAACACATACGCACGAGTCCTAATGGTTCTGCTATCTGCTTTCTGAACATCTCGTCGAGACTCTCACCCGAGAGCGTCTCCAGCACTCTCTGCAGATATATAAAACTGAGGTCTGAATATCTATAACGTTTGTCGAGTAGCTTGCTGTTGTCGACATTGTCGTATAGCGAGAGTCGGAAACTATCTGTAGTGAACATGTTCTTAGAAACCTCTACATTATAAAGGCTGCCTTTGCTTGTGGAGAAGATACTTTTTTTCAACATCAAGTTGTTGAGCATATACAAGCGTTGCTCTATCTGAATGGTGTGGTTGCCTCTTCTATATCTGCTATAGAGAGGTCCGTTGATAGACGTCGAGTCAATGCACAACATGAAGTACGGCAGCGACGACTTCAATCCCGACTGATGCAGTAGGAGTTCTTCTATCGTTATTGCACTCTTGTCTTTGGGCAGGCGAAGGTATTCTCCCAAGGTATCGGAGGCAGAAATGATGCCCAGAGTGTTGTACTTCATCGCCAATGGCAAAGTGCCTACCACCTTTGACAGCGATGCTATATCGTAAATATGTTCTTTGGTGACACGCTGTCGGCTTTTGTATGTAGTATGTCCGTAAGAGCGTTCGAATACGACTCTGCCGTTGCGTGCTACGAGGACAACGCCTCCTGGTGCAGCCTCCTCTTGTATCATCTTCTTCATCACGATGTCGATGCTGTCAAGCACTTGCAAATCCATGTTGGCATGCGACGGTGAGGAGTATCCTATACGTATCTTGTCAGATGTCATTGCTACCAGTTCTCTGGCATAGGGCGAATACGAGGCATTGATGCCAACTTCGATACCACCCCAAAAGGCTTGCGTGAGTAAGTCGAATGCCCAGGGCGAGCCAGATGGCAGGGTGTAGAGAGCGTCAATGCGTTTTACAATGTCGGTATCGAGAGTCTCTTTACCTGTATAGAGGATGACAATCTTTGTCGAGGACTTTTTTTCTTTCTGCTTTGTCAGAGCCTCAAGTACACGTTGTCGAGCCTGCACATCGTCAGCGAATATTACATAGTACGACGGAGCCAAGTTGTTGATTAGCACCGATGGGTGAGCCGAATAAGAGGCATAATGATAACGATGCATCAACGGTGCTACATCTGTTTCTCTGTTCGTTCGAGCGTCATAGTATGCTATGTCAACATTGTAAAGATTATGCGGATTGCGGTAATCGATACGCGAGTATAATGCGACAGTTTTTTCGTCCGACAGACGTTGCATGTCGTCGATATACGATGTCTCTAATATATTCTGACTCAATAGAGGAAAGCTCATTGTCAGCATGGCAATGAGCATTATAATCTGTTTCAAGCTATGACTCTGCGTTTAGTATGTTATTATCTCCGGACCGTCTTCTGTCATGAGAAGCGTATGTTCCCACTGAGCCGATGGCATGCCGTCGCGTGTTGTTACAGTCCAACCGTCTTCGCGCGAGAAGTGCACTTCTCTGCGACCCATGTTTATCATCGGCTCTATGGTAAAAATCATTCCCGGGACGAGAAGCATTCCTGTTTTAGGTTTGCCGTAGTGAGCTACTTCGGGTTCTTCGTGGAACTGCAATCCGACGCCATGTCCGCACAACTCGCGTACGACGCTATATCCGTTTTGCTGCGCATGACACTGCACTGCGAAGCCTATGTCACCTACAAATGCGTATGGTTTTGCTGCATCGATGCCTATATTGAGGCACTCTTTGGTCACATCTACAAGGCGTTGTTTCTCGGCTGTTGTCTCGCCGATGATGAACATGCGCGAGGCGTCGGAGAAATATCCATCAAGTATTGTCGACACGTCGACATTTACGATATCGCCCGCTTTGAGTATCGTCTTGTTGGAAGGTATGCCATGACACACTACCTCGTTGATAGAAATACAACTGCTACAAGGGAATCCCTCGTAGTTGAGCGGTGCCGGAATAGCTCCATGCGAGAGGGTGAAGTCATAGATGAGCTTGTCGAGGGCTGCTGTCGCCATTCCTTC
Source organism: uncultured Bacteroidales bacterium (assembly GCA_937892255.1). GTDB lineage: Bacteria > Bacteroidota > Bacteroidia > Bacteroidales > Marinilabiliaceae > W3P20-009. Next base: position 2,728 of record CALAUL010000007.1, read on the forward strand.
TTTTATCTCTTTTGTCACCATGTCAAGGACGGCAGTATTAACAACTCCGCTTCGCTTGATGCCCTCTATCTGTTCGGGTGTCTTTATGAGATTGCGACTGGGAACTTTATGTCCGTTTCGTTGTGCCGCCAAGATCTTCTTATCCATCTCTGTCGGTAGTTGTCCTTTTGGTACCGACCATTTAGTTCTTGCCATTATCTTATGTTTTTATCCTCTGCTCAACTTCAAGAATAGTCTATACACCTCGCCCATTATCAGCACTACCGATGTGCCGACAATGATATATATCCAATCGTTGAACGATATTGGTGTTACATTAAACATCTTACCTCCGAAGTTGACTATAAATATCTGTCCTACTATTATCACCAAAGCTATCAGCATGAAACTTTGACTCTTTGCCATCGAACCGAATGCACTGCGATGCGTTAAGTATGCTTTTGCATTAAACATGTTCCAGAGTTGCAACATCACAAATACGGTGAAGAAGAGCGACAATTCGTATGCTGAGAGTTCTCCGCCCGTCGATGGCAATGTCAGACTCAAGTCATCGCTCCAAAGCAATGAAAGTGAGCGAACGTCGTTGCACTTAAAGACGTATATGAGGCCCATAAGTACTATGAGGAAAACTCCTGACGTTATGCCTATTATCACTCGCATCTTAGGGGTGATGATGTTATCTGATGTCTTGCGAGGTTTTTCCTCCATTACTCTTTCTTCCGGTGGCAACGAAGCCAACGCCATTGCGGCAAAGGTATCCATGATAAGGTTTACCCACAGCATCTGTGTCACTGTCAATGGCAGTTCCGTTCCAATGAATGAGCCTATCAATACCACTAAACATGCTACTACGTTGATAGTAAGTTGGAAGAGTATGAAACGTTGTATGTTGCGATAAAGCGAACGTCCCCATAGTACAGCTCTGTTGATACTCTTGAACGAATTGTCCAGTATTGTTATGGCGCTTGCTTGCTTTGCTACCGATGTACCGTCACCCATAGAGAGTCCTACCTGTGCGGCATTGAGAGCCGGAGCGTCATTTGTTCCATCGCCCGTAACTGCTACAACTTCTCCCATCTGCTGAAGAAGACTCACAAGACGTGACTTGTCCATAGGACGTGCACGTGACATAATCTTTATATCAGAAAGACGTTCCAAGAGACGTTCGTTGCTCATAGCGGCAAATTCCGCTCCTGTGATATGATTTTGCTCTCCGTCTTCGTCTGTCCATAAGCCTATCTGACGACCTATCTCCTTCGCTGTTCCCGGCGTGTCGCCTGTCACTATCTTTACGTCTATTCCTGCGTCAATACAGCCCTTCACCGCTTCCGGAACTTCCGGTCGTACCGGGTCAGAGATGGCAACCACACCAAGGAATGTCATACCCGACACTCTCAATCGTCCTGTCGAATCAAAACAGTGCGTGCCCTGCTCTATCTTCATGTATGCAAAGCCCAAAGTACGCATTGCGCGTCCTTGATACTCCAATAGTTTCTCCTCTATCTGACCTTTGTACATATCCATTGACTCGCACTTGTCTTTGCTCACCAACAGATTTGAACAGAACCCGAGAAGTATTTCCGGAGCTCCCTTGACAAGCAACAGTTGTTCGTACTCTTTCTTTGTTGCTACCAACGTAGCCATATATTTCTTCTCGGTCGAAAAGGCACTCTGTTCTACTATGTCTGTCTTCTCTCTGATAGTTCGGTAATCGACACCGTGATCCTGAAGCCACAGCAAGAGAGCTGCTTCTGTCGGATTGCCCAATGTCTTTATGCGTGTGTCCGACATATCGAGATTTGCTGTCGAGTTGACAGCTACCGACTGTTCGATGATACTCCATGTCTCACCTCCTATTTTATCCTGCTTCTGTCCCAAGACAGGAAAATGCGTTTCACTCACTCGCATCTGGTTTTGAGTAAGTGTTCCCGTCTTATCGGTACATATAACAGTAGTGGCTCCCATCGTCTCACATGCGTGCATCTTTCGTACAAGGTTGTTGGTAGTGAGCATTCGGCGCATACTCAACGCCAAACTCAAGCTTACACTCATAGGCAGTCCCTCCGGAACTGCTACTACTATAACGGTTATTGCCAACATGAGAGTGTTGAGAATATATCGTCCTATCTCTGTGATAGAGTAGTCTACATTGCCTGTAAAGAACAAGATAAGGCGTCCTAAGATGATAAGTCCGGCTATTATATAGCTTATCCACGTGATGATAGAACTCAAACGCTCCAACTGTATATTGAGAGGAGTCTTCACTTTGTTGTCTATCTGCGACCCTTCATATACCTTTCCGTATTCGGTGCGGTCTCCCACCATAGTGACCTTCATGATACCGTGTCCGTCGACAACTGTAGTTCCCCTGAGTACTCTGTCCGAAGGATATGTTGCATCTTGCAAGAAGTCTTGCGAATTGACAGTCTTGCGTATTACCGGTTCTCCGGTGAGTACACTCTCATTGATATGCAACGACACAGCTTCCAACAATATACCATCTGCCGGCACTTCATCTCCTATGTCCAACAAGACTATATCGCCGACAACAATATCACACTTACTTATCGAACTATAGTTTCCGTTACGGATAACCTTTACCGGCTGCGATTCTCCCTCCTGATTGAGTATGTCGAACTTCTTATTAGCACTCTGCTCAAACAAGAAACCAACACCTATAGCCAACACAACAGCAAAGAATATGCCTATCGGCTCAAGAAAAATGCTGAAACCCTCGGTTCCCTCGAAATACTGATAAAACGACACCACAAGCGACAATGTCATTGCCACAAGCAAAATTACTATAAGCGGTTCTTTAAATTTCTCCATGAGCAATACCCACGAACTCTCCTTCTTAGGCGGCGTAAGTTCGTTGTGGCCATATCTTTTGCGACTTTCAAACACTTGCGTGTCGGTCAATCCTGTATGATGTCGTTGCTTCATCTCTTTTTCGTTTGTAGTACACAATTATTAATAAAGAACAAATATAGGTATTTTCCTCTTATATTCCCAAAAATGCCATTAATTAAGAGCCTATCCGCAATTTATTGCACTCTACTCTACCGTCAAGACGAGAAACGTTTTTGGGCGCTTGCAACTTACTTTTACCTAACACTGATATCAAGAACAAGATGACACACTCTCCACCCTATAAAAAGCATTGACAAAAATTATGCATTTTACTCCAATAGAACGGCTTACTACTTGATACATAGATATATAAGCTCTAAAAATGACGATTTCATACAAATTGATATAGCTGCAAAATGACGATTTGGTCATACAAAATGCTTAATACGTAATATTTCTTTTTAGTATTTCAAACTAACTTTGCTGTATAAAATAAACGACGAAAAACCCACATCATAAACACACACTTATCCTTAACAGCGACAAATGGGGAGACACTCAAGAGGTCTCCCTATTTGCATCTTTTAAACCTTAATTAACGTCAGTTCAATGAACTTAAAATAGTGTAGGATATGACTCATAAGACCTATGGAGATTAACGCATGGCTTTTTGGAAAAGAAACAATACGCAGCAATTGCACCAAGCATATTGACTGTAAAATTATCAAAAGCTCTATGTCTTGAATGCTCTATCTGAGCAATGTTTTTTAATTCATCATTTACTGTTTCAATAATAGCTCTCTTACGTAATAAGATACGATCAGAAACACTCATTAAAGCACCTTTCATATTGCTTTTGAGTTTTGTAATAAGTTGTATACCATCAACAAAAAGCTTTTTACTTATATAAGTTTTGTCTCCAATTAGTTTTCCGTATATAACCTCGATAAAAGATTTACATTCTAAGGGTTTTCTATCATCAATATCTCCCGGCGTTATCATAAAATTAAGCAATTCTCCCTTTTCATTACAAATCAAATGCAATTTGAATCCAAAGAACCACCCCATGGAGCATTTTCCTCGTTGTGCTATTCCTTTAAATGTTTTGTGCAAATGAATTCGTTGATTGCGACACGCTCGAAGAGGTGTACTATCAATGAAACTGATACCTGTACACTTTCCTAATAAAACCTTTTTAATGAAGAGAGTAAGAGGAATAGCTACATTTCTTTGCAATTCAACAAAAACGATTGTATGACACCACCTTGGGAAATAGATGACGCAAATGTCTGCAGACCATCTCCAAATAAAAGTGTTTGAGACATCTATACCCGGAATTATGAAATAGTATTATTCTTAACATGATTTCAGCTTTTGACATTGTCGAATCTCGATGATATGAACGTTTGTTATTATTTTTCAAAGTCTATCTATCCAACATTCTATCATAAAACTTGCAAAATTCGTCTGCAATATAAAATATTTCTGTAACATTATCCTCGGTGAACATAGCGGTGATTATTTGTAGTCTTTTGATTTTCAACCCTTTAAAGTTACAACAATTATCGATAGTTACCAATTTTTTAGCTCTAATCATTCATCGAACTCACGTTATATTAGGGAAATTCGAGGGAAGTGAGTATATCATCCAAACGAGAAAGCATCCATAAAAAAGAGGGCACATAACAATGTGTCCTCTTGAAATTACTTGACTTGAAATTACTTTTCTTTACTTACTCACTTTACGCGCCGCATAACTAATCTTAAGCGCCTGAGCCTTACGCAAAGCCTGCT
>CALAUL010000008.1 GCA_937892255.1 uncultured Bacteroidales bacterium
CGGCTCTTGTCTGTCGTATATACCCGGCCACATATATACTACATACCAACAAATAGGGTGGCGTCAGTATGGGCGTCACGGTGATGGGCATCTGCAGAGAGAATGCCGTTATCACTGATAATAAAAACATTATGATTATGCCCGTAATGCGTCGCATGTGTTTTTAGCAATGAGTTGTGACGGTTTCGCAAGTGTAACGAGATTACGGCTAAAAGCAAAGATGTAGGGTGTATATTGATTGCATAGGCGTTGCAGTGGTATTGCTGAGGCGTTGCAAAAGGCGTTGCAACAGGATTACTTATTGTACAATTTGATTTGTAAAAGGGGTTTTAAAATCCAGTTTAAATCCTCTATTCAACCACATAAATTTTTCTCAACTACTCGCCATAGTTTCTGCCCTACCATAAAAATGACAAAAAAAAAGAGTGGCATTAGAACTCCTTTCTAACGCCACTCAAATTATGTTCGTAAATCCCAAACAACTTATTAATGTGTGTGAGTATTTTCTTTCTTGTCGTTGAACCAACCAAGGATTGTCTGACTTCCTCTTACCTTATCCCCTATCTTCACTACTATTTCTGTGTCAAGTGGTAAATACAAGTCGACACGAGAACCAAATTTGATGAATCCCATTTGACTTGCTTGCTTAACCTTAGCTTCCTCCTCAGCATAACAAACGATACGGCGTGCCATTGCTCCGGCTACCTGTCTGACGAGTATCTGAGTGCCATTCTCTCTCTCGATAAGCACCGATGATCGTTCATTCTCTATTGATGATTTAGGAAGATATGCTTTCTGAAATCTGCCACTATGATGACGCACATAACGAACAATTCCTCCTATCGGAAACCAGTTGATATGCACATTAGTCGGCGACATAAATATCGAAAGTTGCAACACGTTGCACTTTAACAACTCCGGCTCATAAACCTCCTCCATGACTACCACTTTGCCGTCTGCCGGACATACGATAGAGCCCTCTACCGTAACCGGATGACGCTTCGGACAACGGAAAAAGTTGGTTACAAGAAACAGCAAAATCGCAGATACACCCAACACAATATCAAATGCAAGTCCACTTCCAAATAGGTAGTGACTAACTACATTGATTACAATAAATGTTACTATCGTTATTGCTATTGTACTAAATCCTTCTTTGTGAAGTGTCATATTTTCTATTTGTATTGTTATATAAAGAAATAATATAGTAGACTTACCAATGGAGCGGAGAAGAGTATTGCGTCAAAACGATCTAAGATACCGCCATGGCCGGGAAGCACATTGCCGGAATCTTTGATGTTGACCGAACGCTTAAACATCGACTCTATAAGGTCTCCACATGTACCTATGACAGACACTATAAGACCACATAGCAAACAAAACCACAATTCTGTATCGCCAAGATAATGTATAAGCCACGCTCCTCCCAACGTAAAGATGACACCTCCTATAAATCCCTCTATTGTCTTCTTCGGCGAGATGCGCTCATACAACTTATGACGACCCATCGTCACTCCGCATAAATATGCGCCCGTGTCATTTATCCACGCAAGAACAAACAAACAGATAATAGGCCAAAAGTCATACTCCGCACCCTTAAATACCAAGAGGTTAAACAACGCATAAGGCATTCCCACATAGACAATACACAACAATGTATTGGCTATAATGAGTGCCGGTTGTTTGTTCTTTCCAAAGAGCTCAAAAAGAAATATCACCCATATCAACGCCACCAACGAAAGAAGTATACGTGAATCGACTCCCGAATAGCATATAAAAAAGCCCATCATGAAGGCAAGGACATTGACAACAAGCGATAAATGCGTATGTGGCTGATAGCCCGACACTCGCAAAATCCGACAAAATTCAAGCGTCGAAAGTGTGATAATTGTCGTCATCAACACCGCATACGTAACAGGTCCGAAAATAAGTGCTCCACCCATTATCGCAACAAAAAGAATCCCCGTTATGGCTCGTTGTATAAAGTTCGCAAACATGCTAAAATTATGGTTTAGGTGCAAAAGTAAGTATTATGCTTATTATTGCAAAATAATTTAAACAATTTCCTACGATTGGGAAGCCACCCATCAACCTCGCAAGACAAAAAAACATTTAAAACAATTGCAATTAAAATAAATATGGTTTACCTTTGCGCTGTTATCGTAAATATTTTGCCATAATGAACACATTACTACATCACCATCATCATCGTTGCAGCTTATTTTTAGGCGGCTACAGTGGGTGTGTGGATAACATAGTGTTCATTGAGGCTTGCCTTTGAGGCAGGCCTTTTTTGTTACATGACAAGTTTCACTCATCAAGAAAAGAAAACATATAAGATATAAAAACATGTTACTACGTATTGCAGTTCAGGCTAAAGGCCGTCTCTTTGAAGAGACAATGACAATGCTTCGCGAGTCAAGCA
>CALAUL010000009.1 GCA_937892255.1 uncultured Bacteroidales bacterium
TTAAGAACCTCGACTTATCATTGCAACCATCGTTGGACTTTGCAAGGGATATGTTTCTCTTTTCATTCTACACTCGCGGCATGTCATTCATCGATATGGCATACCTCAAAAAGAAAGATCTATCGAATGGCATACTCTCATACCGCAGACGCAAAACAGGCCAACAACTCTTTATTCGTTGGGAGAAATGTATGCAGGAGATTGTGGATAAGTATGATAATCCGCTATCTGAATATCTGTTACCTATTATCAAGCCAATGAATGGCGATGAACGCAAGCAATATCAAAATTCAATATATCTAATCAATCGTAAGCTCAAAGAGATTGGCAAGATGATAGGTGTTCTGTTGGCATTGACAATGTACACAGCAAGGCATTCTTGGGCAAGTGTGGCGAAGAATAAGAATGTCCCAATATCAGTAATCAGCGAGGGAATGGGGCACGATTCAGAAATGACAACGCAGATTTATTTGGCTTCGCTTGATACTGCAGTCGTTGATAAGGCTAATAGTATGATTCTAAATTTGCTATGAGATGTTTAGCAAAAAGCTCTAACTCTTAACAAGAGACAAATTATAAATAATTACAGGCTGTATTTTAATAGTATAATTATCGATTCAAAGTGTATTTGCTAAACAATTCAAAATAAAATTCTTATGCACGAAACTTTTTTCTGGATAAATCAGCCTTTGATTGCGATATTTTGCGTAATTTTGCATCGTGCGATTTGTCTCTTGTTAAGAGATTTAAAATAAAGGACAATGATTAAGGTAAGTGATTACTACAAAAAGAACCATTCTTCAATTGCAAATTTGGATAAATTTGCAGATGTCTCTCCCTGTTCGGATGTTTTCCCTTTTGAAGGTCTGTATATAGGAGAATTTGAAAGTGTAACAGGACATAAGCTCCCTGCTTTATTGTCATTCGAAGAAATTAATGGATTATGCTTTCTTTCAAACTCCACAAATCGCCAATATATAAATAAAATGATACAATCAATCGTGTTACGATTTGTTGCATCATTACCACTTGACTTGTGTAGATTTTTCTTATACGATGGAACTGGATTAGGAGCAAATTTAATTACGCTTTCTAATTTGAACTCTCAAATAACAGGAGGTGAAATCATCACAGAATCACAAGCTCTTTTAAAAGCATTGAGAGATATTCAGCGAATATGATAGATTGGAATATAACAAGTAATAAATCACAAGCTCTTTTAAAAGCATTGAGAGATATTCAGAGCCATATACCAAATGTTATCCAAAAAGTTTTGGGTTATAAGTATTCTGATAAAACTTTAATAGAATTCAATTCTATATCAAAAGAGAAAACGGTACCATATAATTTCCTAGTCATAACTGATTATCCACGCTCATTTTCAAGAGAACATTTCGAGTCGCTTCAAATGATTTTGAAGAATTGCAAAAAAGCAGGAGTTTTCGTAATAATGAGTATGGATACCTCGTATGTTAATTCCAATACATACGATGAAGTACCATTTATGAATATCTTAAATGATATGACCACTATCTATCAGAAAGGTGAGAGATATTATATAACGCATACCAAATATGATGATCTTTATAGAAAATTTAAATTAACATTAGATGCAAATTTCTTAGATGATATTGAAAATATTCTAGAATATATTAAAGCCAAAGAAGTTGTTACTAAAAAGATAGAATGTGTAAATTTGATAGATTACATTCCTGCCAACAATCATTGGTGGAAAAGAAATAGTGCTACAGAACTGAGTATTCCATTTGGTGTAACCCCTAATTCAGATGTTGTAAATCTTTCTATAACCCAAACATCTGGAAAAAATGTTGCTGTCACTGTAGGGATATCTGGTTCGGGCAAAAGCGTTTTTTTAAATACTATTATTACCAGTGCTGCTATTCATTATTCTCCCGATGAACTTGACCTATATCTAATAGACTTTTCTGGCGTAGAATTCAATATTTATGCAGATGAGGTATTGCCTCACGCCAAAGTTATAGCTCCTGAAAGCGAACGAGAGTTAGGAATAAGCGTTCTGAGGGAAATTGATGAAGAAGGGGTAAGAAGACAAAAATTATTTAGCAAAGCTGGTGTTAATAATATTACCGATTATAGGAAGAAGAATCCAACAGAGGCATTACCTCGTATATTGGTAATTATCGATGAGTTCCAAAAGATTTTTGAGAATGATATGGATTCCATCTCTTATGAGGCGGAAACGATAATCCATAATATTGTCAAAGAGTACCGAAAATTTGGAATTAATTTAATATTAGCTACCCAAACGATTAATAATTATACAAACAAGATTGGTTTGGGAATGATTGCGAATAGAATTGTTTTTGAATGGAATGATGATGATTCACATTGTTTATTTGTTGGTCAGCCACCTACACAAATGATCTCAGAAGTTGGAGATTGCGTATATAACGACAACCTTGGTAAAGCGAAAAACCACATACAGACTAAATGCTATAATGTTTCGTTGGATCAAATACGACCTATTTTAAAACAACTTTCAGAGAAAGCAACATCTCAAAAGATTAAAGATAAGGAATTATTTGTATTTAGAAGTAATGCAAAATCCTATTTTTCAGATAATAAAAATATAACTAAAATTGAGAAGTGCGATATTCCTGGCAAGGTTAGAGTATACTTGGGAGAGCCTATAGCAATCTCTGAAGATCATGTTTATATTGAACTACAGCATAATGTAAATGCTAATATTCTGGTAATAGGAGGTTCTGGTTATGATGCAGCCTTAAGAATCGCTATAAATTGTGTAAAGAGTCTGCTTTTGTCGCACAACGATAATAAAGCCACTTTTGTTTTTTTGAATTTTATGCAGAATGAGAATGTATTGTTTGAAAAACCGAATGAATTGTATGGAAATATTCCATTTACACATGAGTTTATAGAGACAAATGGGCAGTTGGAATATCTCGAAAAAATTAAAACTGAAATTGAAAGGCGTCAATCGAGTCCTTTAATAAAAAGAAGGCATATTTTTATATCTATATACTCATACGAATTTGCATATTCATTTAGAAAGAGCGGTGATTGGGGTGACATGTCTGAGTGTGGTAAGATATTGTCTTATATTTTGGAACACGGACCATTAGTTGGCATCTTTACAATTTTACAGGTGAGTGAACTTAGCAGTCTTAAAAAATCGTTAGAGTCTCCACTGAGTTTTTTTAATCACCGAATTGCTCTGCAGATGAGTGAAGATGACTCTAGAGATGTTCTCTACTCTGCAATAGCTAGCAAGCTATATGACAAGAGACGAAGCAGTTCTGAGAATAGAGCATATTATTATAATAACAGCAATAATTCAATAGTGAAGTTCAAACCATACGAAATATAAAATTATGAGTAATATTGGAATTACATTAGGCCTCTCTGATATAAAAAAACTGAGGCAAAGTTTTAGAGAACTATCTTCCGATTTAAACAATGCTTTAAAAGAAACCGAAGAAAGTATTGAGGACGTTTCTAGAACATGGCATGATGAAAACTTTAAAACATTTTATAATAGGTTTGAAGTTGACAAGCAAAAGTTAATGCCTCTTAGTAAAAAAATTTCAGAGTTTGAAAGTGGCTTCTTGAGTGAAATAGAAAGGAAACTTGTAAAATACATTAATAGAGGGTAATATGGCTGATTTTGGTGATGTAAGATTGAGCGAATTACAGGATTTTCAATCTAAAATATTGAAACTATCAAGCGTGTTGAGACAATATCATGAATTGGTCATGCATACCATGAAGATGACAGGACAGAATTGGAGGGATAATAAATTCATGGAATTTGAAAGAGAGTTTCGTAAATATCAGGATGAAATACAAACTATAAGTGAGGAATACAAGACCTGGGCATTGAACTATCTGCAAAAAGAAATAGACAATGTTAGTGATTTCTTGAATACTCATGTGTAAACTATCAAGTTATGAATGGAAATGTTAAATTGTCAACATTGTATGAACTTGATCGCACCATACACTCCTTCAAAGAAAATATGGGTACTATAAAAGCGGATTTTGATACAATGGTTGAGAAATTCTTTGTACATTTCCGAAAACAGCGACAAGAATTGAATAATCGGTTACTTAATGCAGAAAAAGTATTAGAAGTAGCAGAAAAGAATTTGAGAATAATAGAATTAAGGAGGAGACCATTCTATAATGACGAGCAAAACGATAATTTAATCAAGGAGCATATGATTATTATTGAAGCAAGAAACAAAGTGATGCGAGCTCGTCACGAAAGAGATAGGTGCAAAGAGCTATTACAACGATGCGATAGAATAATTAACAATTGTTCTACCAGAAAGGGATACCACAATGGCATTTATAAAACTATTGAAATGAGTTTGGTAAATGCCTCGAACGAATTGGGACACCATATTGATAATGTCATAGACTACCAAAATACAAGTATGGGAATGAGTTCAAAATCGAGTGCAGAGATAGGTAACTATATTACAGGAAGTAACATTGTTAAGAAAAATGCGAATTGTGTATTCTTCATTAATGGTGGAAAGCCATTAGTAAATGCTAAAATTACAATTGTTGATAATGAACCTTTTGGATTTGGTCAAATAGATATTTTAACAGACAATAGCGGACAAATAAGTATCCCTTACCATAAGACCTCTGATTGTTCTATATTCATAGAGGGTACAGAAGTATATTCGGGTCCCCTTTTTAAATATATGGAGTATAATAGAAACCAAGACAACAAAGTGGCGTATTCTGATTGCGAATAGTGATAAATAGTTGTAATTATATGTGGAGTAATAATTATGAATTATAAAGATGAAATATTCAATTTGCTGAAAAGATTTGACCACGAAAGAGAACAGCATATTCATGGGTGGAATGATGAAAACCAAAAACAGTTTTATCAGAAACATTTGGATTCTATAATTCCTGATACTGTCAAATATATAAATATGGTTGATGAACTTTTAGATTTATTGTCTCGAAGTAAAAATCAAATTGATTCATTAGTAGGCTCGACTACCCCATTCTATGCAGGAACTCCACACGAAAGAGGTGATAGGGTGGATGGAACTTATGCTCCAAAGGATAATACAGTTTTTATTGCAACTGATTTTTTAAACAACAATTCAAGATAGTGTTATGGCACAATATGATGAATATCTACAGTATCTGAAGCATGTAGATGATACCACATTACAAGATTTTGAGAAAGAAAAGAGTAAACTTCAAGATGAGATTACTGCCATAAAAAATCAAAGCAGGCAGGAAATAAAATCAATAGAAGAAAAATGTAAAAAAGAAGTTGAAAAACAAAAATCTGCGTGCGAAATAAAAATTTCGGAAATCAAACAACAGTTCAAAGATAAGGAAGCAGTATTGAATCAAACTCTTGCAGACGCTAAGAAAAATTATGAAGAAGAGATTAAAAGTCTCAAAAATAAACTTTCAACAGAAAAAGCAAGATACACTAAGGATACTAAAAAAATGACCTCTGAGATTGAAACCTGCAGAACAGATATTTCTACATTGACTCATAAAGCAAATATGTATGAACAGTTATACAATAATGTTCAACCTAAGTTGAAATCTCTTTCTAGTATCAGAGGTTTGTTTGTAGCATTAATTACCATTTCCTCATTTGGAATACTTCTCATACTGTATTTCTTCTATTGGATTTTTAATTTAAAGAATTATTTCTCTATAAATAGGTGGATACAATGCGATAAATACGATAGTCCTTGGGTGGTTAAAAGATTATAAGGCAATAGCACCAAAGCCGTAAGAGGTGCATTAAAAATGTAATATTATGGGATTATTATGGGGAAATGAAACAAAAAGATGTCCAGAATGTGGTATGGAAATTCCATCATCAGCGAAAACATGCCCTTACTGTCATCGAAAATTTGAAGATAGTTTGATAGGGGACATCCATCAATTTGGATGTTTAGGCTTCCCTTTAATGCTATTATTCTTATTGGGTATATTTTGGTTGATTAGTCAATGTAGCTAAATGCGAAGATTACTATTTGGTTCAACAGAAGACAAACATTGCTTTGAATGTGGAATGATGATTCCATGGAGTGCAAAGAAGTGCCCTTTTTGCCATTCCACTCAAAACTCAACACTTGATGACATCCATCAATATGGTTGCTTAACAATACCGCTAATTCTTTTGGCAATTTGGGGCATAATAGCATTGATAGTACTATTTGTTGCATAGGGCTGTAATAGAGATTCTTCTATTTCAGCCCTATCTAATTTGCTTAATCTCGTAAGGATTACATCGCTATTGAGATTTTACTAAACGATTGATTAAGTCGGTTGCCGAACATTGTCAAATCCTTGTCGATTTTCTCGGTGGTTATCTTGGCATATTTTTGTGTCGTGGTAATGTTCGTATGCCCCAATACTCGGCTCACACTCTCAATGGGAACACCCTTGCTGAGAGCAAGCGTAGCAAACCCATGACGTGAGCAATGGAAGGAAATATCCTTTGAAATTCCACACTCTTTTATCATCTTTTTCAGCGGTTTACAGATGTTCCAATAGTTCAGATTAGGGAATACCAACTTATCCTCTTGAAATCTCTCATATCGCTTGATAATCTGCAACGGAATATCTAACAACTTCACTTGGAAATTGACCTTTGTTTTGTGTCGCTTAGATAGAATCCATTTCTCTCCGTTAATCTCTACAATATCATCGGTAGTCAGTTCCTTAATATCCACGAATGACAAGGCTGTGAAACTTGCAAACACGAACAAGTCACGGATATAAGCCAATTTCTTATCCGTAAACTCGTGTTTCATTACAGCCTTGATTTCTTCTTCTGTAAGATATTGTCGCTCCTTGATATTCTGATTTACCCGATACTGGGCAAATGGATTTCTCGGTGTCAGTCCGTTGTAATGAGCTTTTGAAACAATTGTTTTCAGCCACATACAATGCGACCATACGCTGCCATTATGTAGTCCTGCATCGGTAGAGAGATAGATTTCATACTCCTTGATAAGGTCGGGGGTAAGTTCAAGCATAGAAATATCACTGCGTTTATAGCATTTTTTGATGAATGCTGCTAAATGATTTCGTGACCTTACGCGCACCTTGTAGGAACTTGCTGCACGGTCTATACCGATACGCTTCTTGAAACTCTCGTTGTCCTTGTCAAATGCACCGAGCAGTGTTTCATACTCCGTTCCTATTCCTTGATAGGCGTTACGTACCATTTCGGCAGTTACAAACGCTTCTCTATCCGAGATGCGCTGATAATGCTTGATGATTTGAGCCTTGATGTTATCCAAAGCCAAATTGATGTCCCGTGCCTCCTTGCTCTTGCCTTTTGCCCGATTACCTTTGGCATCCCACATTGTTTTTGCAATGGTCAGTTTGCAACTGAATTGAGCCACAGAACCGTTGATTGTTACTCGTCCCATAATGGGAACAATACCGTTTTTCTCCTTGCTTCCGTTCACGTAGAACAGCACCTTAAATGTACTTCGCATAATCCAATTCTTTTTGGTTACAAAATTAGTTATCAGCGAGTTGTACATTGTTATGCAGAATGTGGCAGAGAGTAGAAATAGACTCCAACGACCTATAAACTTACCTCGTTATTGGGTAATGATTTGAAAACCGTCCGCCCTCATTACCTTTCATTTCCTTGCACTTTTGCATCGGAGAGGCTTTCATCCAAAGTCCTCATAAGTCATTGAACACCAGTGCCGCCATCATTATTTCCCCTCATTCGTTAGATTTTTCCAGAGATAATCGCTATCTTTGTCGAGCTAAGAAACATACTTAAATATATGCCAAAATTTACACTCCAAGGCTCAATAGCCGCTCTTGTAACCCCTTTTAGGGCAGATGGAGAAATTGATTATAAGGCCTTCGATAGGCTTCTTGATTTCCACTTGGGAAACGGAACAAATAGTGTTGTCGTTTGTGGTACGACAGGAGAATCTCCAACACTGAGCGAAAAAGAAGACGCTCAGATGTTTGAACATGCAGTTCGTCGTATTGACGGACGTATTCCTGTTATAGCCGGAAGTGGTTCTAACTCTACACAAAGCTGTATTACATACACACAAAATGCGAAAAAAGCTGGCGTTGATGCCGCTCTTATCGTCGGTCCTTATTACAACAAGCCGACATCAAAGGGCATGTACCAGCACTTTGCCGAAGTTGCTCA
Source organism: uncultured Bacteroidales bacterium (assembly GCA_937892255.1). Lineage (GTDB taxonomy): Bacteria > Bacteroidota > Bacteroidia > Bacteroidales > Marinilabiliaceae > W3P20-009. Next base: position 8,195 of record CALAUL010000009.1, read on the forward strand.
GAAAGTAGACCTTCCTATCATACTTTACAACGTGCCGGGACGAACAGGTTCTGCCATCAAACCTGATGTAGCAGTGAAACTGGCTTGCGACTTCGAGAACATCGTAGGCATCAAAGAAGCTTCAGGCAATATCAACGCAACTGCAGAACTTATTGCTACACGTCCGGACGGATTTAAGGTATATTCGGGCGATGACAACTTATCTATGCTTTGCAATCTGCTCGGTGCCGATGGTTGTATATCTGTTGTATGCAACCTTATTCCAAAAGAGTTTAGCCGAATGATGCAACTCTCTATAGCTGGTGACGCCGAGGGAGCAAGAGAGATTTTCTATCGCTACAGACGATTGATGGATTTGCTGTTCATCGAGTCAAGTCCTATTCCTGTAAAGGCTGCTCTCGCGGCAATGGGAATGATAGACGAAGTATATCGCTCTCCTCTATGTCAAATGGAAGAACAAAACAAGCAACTGCTTCTCAACGAGTTAAAAGCTCTAAACTTGATTTAATACATTCCGTTCTCAATATTAAACTCCGGTGTGCAATTCGACATCGGAGTTTTTTACGACTTCATCATGACAAAGAGAGAAGGATTAACTCTTTCGAATTATCCTTCTCTCTTTCGTTGAGTATGGCATGTCTTTACAAGACAGATTTCTTTATATTCGCTAACTAAAACGCTGTTTCATTCGAGCAAATATACTATCCTTGTCTTTTTTCTTAGGCTTGAAAGACTCTGAATCTTTCAACTTCTCAAAAATCTTTTTCTCGTCCTTTGTAATATCTTTCGGGACAAAGACATCTACCTTAACAAGCAAGTCTCCTCGTCCATAGCCATTAACATCCGGCAAACCCTTTCCCTTCAGACGCAACACCTTACCGGGCTGAGTTCCCGGCTCGACGTTTAATCGAACCTTTGTATCAATAACCGGCACTTCAATAGGACCTCCCAATATTGCCTCGGGCAACGATATCAAGGCTTGATATATAAGGTTATTACCGTCTCTGATAAGCTCTTCACTCGGCACTTCTTCTATCAACACCAGCAAATCACCATTCTCACCTCCCCTACGTGCCGCATTTCCTTTTCCACGCACAGTCAACTGCATTCCTTCCTCAACACCTGCCGGTATCTCTACCTTAATTATCTCCTCATCGAGTACGATTCCTTCTCCCGAACAGTGACTACAACGATCTGTAATAATCTTGCCTTCACCTCCACACTGAGGACATGGCTGCTGTGTTTGCATCTGTCCAAACAATGAATTCACTGTACGGACAACATATCCCGAGCCATTACATGTCGAACAAGTCTTCTTTGACGAACCATCTTTTGCTCCTGTTCCGCTACAATGTTTACACGCCACATGCTTCTTTACTTTGATATTCTTCTCGACACCATTGGCAATATCCGACAATGTCAGACTTACCTTGACTCGAATACTTGTCCCCTTATTGACACGATGACCGCCATTGCCTCCTCTGCGACTAAAGCCTCCAAATCCGCTACCGAAAATGTCGCCAAAGTGCGAAAAAATATCATCCATTGACATACCGCCTCCATAGAAGCCTCCGCCACCTCCACCGCCTTCGAATGCAGAATGACCAAAACGATCGTACTTCGCTTTTTTATCAGGATCGGACAAAACATCGTAAGCCTCTGCCGCTTCCTTAAATTTCTCCTCAGCCTCCTTGTCATCAGGATTCTTGTCCGGATGATATTTAATAGCAAGTTTACGATATGCTTTCTTTATATCTTCGGGTGTGGAACTTTTCGAAACCCCCAACACCTCATAATAATCTCTCTTTGCCATCTCAACTATTAATGTATTAGTACTATTCGAAAACTACAACCTTTGCAAAACGAATAACCTTGTCGCCAAGTTTATAGCCCTTTTCCACACAATCAAACACCTTACCTTTTTGCTCTTCCTCTGATGCCGGCATCTTTGCTATAGCTTCCATAACGTCAACATCAAACGACGCTCCTTTTGCTTCTAAAGCATTCACTCCTCGTTTTGATAGGAATTCCGTAAACTTCTTATATATAAGGTTCACTCCCTCTCGAAGACTTTCTACGTCTGAAGCAGTGTCCATGTGTGCCAAAGCTCGCTCGAAGTCATCTATCACAGGCAACATCTCTTTGAAAATATCCTCCCCCGCATTTTTCAACGTATCTATTTTCTCTTTCTGAGTACGCTTGCGATAGTTGTCAAACTCCGCTGATAGACGCAAATATCTGTCATTAAGCTCATTTACCTTATTTTGTAATTGTTCTTCTACGGACTGTTCTGGCGCTGTTGCTTCGGTATCTGTTGTAGTATCCGATGTTTCATTTTCTGCATTCTCGTTCAATATTGCTTCTTCTTGAACAGACTGCTCTGTTTGTTCTTGTTTTATCTCTTCTTGTGACATATCTTTTATACTATTGTTTTACTCCCTGGTATATATCAAAAACTTTGCCAAACTATTAAAAAGTGACATTTTGTCAGTACAAACAAAAGAAAGGCAGCCAAAATGACTGCCTTAAATGTCTTCAAGGACAAATTGTCACTTCTGAACTGACAATTTGTCCAAATACTGCATCAACGCCTCTCCTCTGAGGTTTTTTGCAAGTATAACGCCTCGACCATCAATAAGAAAATTTGAAGGTATTCTATTCACTCCACACTGTTTTGCCACAGCACTTTTCCAACCTCCAAAATCACAAACATGATTTGGCCAAGTCAATTTATCTTTCTTAATAGCTTCTTGCCAAGCCTGCGCCTTTATATCCAACGATATTCCGAACACTGTAAATCCGTCACCACCATTGAATTTCGAAAATTTGTATTTGTCGTACGCTTTCACTACCGTCATGTTCTCGTATCTACACGGACCGCACCACGATGCCCAAAAATCTACCAATACTATTTTCCCTTTGACATCTGCTAGCGACAACGTGTTTCCATCTTTGCCAAGAGCTTCAATATTTGGTATCTTATCCCCTACGTTAAAGCCCTCCTTCTGCGCCTCGACCTTAAACGAGGTTGAGAAAAGCAAAACAACGATTACAACAATTAGTTTTAATGGCAACTTCATTTTTCTTATCATTTAATATTTATCACCTTCACATGCTAGCATACTCAGTGCAGAACGTAAAGTTGACACATTAAAGTCTCTTGCAACTATTGTTCCATTTGCATCTATGAGCAAATTGACGGGTCTGTTTACATCAAACGACTTTGCCAATTCTGATTCTAAGCCTTTGTAGTCGCAAATATGATAAAAATTATTGGTACCATCAGTGGAAATCGCTTTTTTTAGTGGTGACTTGAACTTATCTAACGAGATACTCACTACCTCAAGACCTTCTCCCTGATGAAAATATTTGTCAGAATATTCTTCTGAGAGCTTAACCAACTCGTAGTTATTGATTCGTGAAGTTGCATCATATGATGCCCAAAAGTTTAAAATAATCATCTTGCCACTCAACGAATCCGCATGCAATCGGCCTCCACCGATACAATCCAAACCGGACATTGCAATAATTCGGTCTGCGTAAACTTGTTGTGTTGTGTCTTTTTTACTTGATGAAAGCGCTGCTACTACTATAACTGCAACGCTGATTAATGCATAAATTTTTGTCTTTATCATATATTATTTTTATAAACCGCACCAAATGACATCTATCTACAAACATCTTTGGCAAAACGAACGCAACATGTTGAATTCCACGGTTTAAATTTCACTGCGCAAAATTACATAATGATAATTTCTGTATAAAACATTCTCAGTTAAAATAACCTTACAAAGGTTTATAAATTAAAACCAACCATATAACTCACTACAACACAAACACTTATTAGACGTTAAAAGAATATAACACATCGTTAAAACCGTACCAATTCTTACGCCAGCAGAGCACGGCACATTAATTTATAGGTGTACTCGAGTTTGTATTTCACAATTTATTAAACAGGCCCTGACAAAGAGAAGGTAATCTATCATTAATCACTCCGCTACAAAACTTCATCTTGAGCACAAAAAACCACCTGATTTATCACGTCCAAGGATGAGATTGTCCCGACAGACTGTCTAATCAGATGGCTATATCGTATTGCACAAGACTTGTGCGGATTGGTCTTAGTCAAATTTCGACTTGACAAACCAAGTCTCACGAATATTCATTGATACTTTGAAATTCTGAAATTTCTCCTCTACCATACCATTAAATGTTGTTCCTCGTTTTTGATATTCGTATGATAATACAAGGGCATTGTTCCAACGTCCCAATGGTATTGTCAATCCGGCAGTCATGCCATAGTTCTCAAGTTTTACTTCTCGCAACTTAAGATAATCTGTACCATAGAAGAATCCGAGACGATACTTTAGTCGTTTGTAGAATGGGTCTCCCTGTTTGCCGGCTGAGTATTGCATGCCACCACCAGCAGTCCAATTATCTTGAAAACGAACGGCCTCTGCAAATTTTGAATTTGTCACTTTGCTCCATTCATTGACACGTCCGTCAACTGTAAGGAGCCATCGTTCGTTAGAAAAAGATAGTCCAGCTCCATAGCTCCTCGGAACGTAGAAGTCTTCGATAAGTGGAGTTACATCGTCAAAGAACAACTCTGATGAGACATCGTTCGATACAATATGGTCATAAGATGACTTCAAATGTGTCTTTTCATTAAATACACCGCCGATACATATATTATTTCTTCCTATATTGAAGTCATATTGCAAACCATACTCAAAGAACATATTATTCATGGTATACTTCTTGGTGTTGTAAATATTCTCTCCACCTATAGCATCTGCAAATTCTGCTGTTTCTGTTTTTGTTATTGAACCCCATAAAACAGATGTACTTACACCTAAAGTGAGGTGCTTAAAAAAAGTAAATGAGTTATTGATATACGCTTGCGACAATCCTCCTTTACCAGTATAATTGATATCGTATTTTGTTTCTGTGCCAACAATGTATTTTCGTTCATTCATGTTATAACCAACTGTCGAATATGGATTATAACCTATAGCACAAGCCCAAAACTTCGTACATCTGAATGCCATCGTCACTCCGTCTATATTAGCCGAATAGACGCTCTGTGTTTCCGAACCATTGTCTTCATGTCCATAGAAAGCTTTGAACTGCATATTGAAATAAAACGTAAGACTATCCAATTTGTTGAGTGCTGCCGGATTGGTTGTATTCACCCAATTACTTGGTGCTACAGCGATGCCGGAATGACCCAATCCCGACGATGTAGCCTCTTCTCGAAATGTCAACAAGCCAACTCCATACATAGAATATGGCGACGAAGTACCGTGCTGTGCTTCTGCCTTAACGACAAAAAGCATCATATATATTATTGCAATAACGATTCTATCTCTCTTCTTTATCATAGTTATAGTAGTATAATTCAAGTATCGTTCTGTACTTCTTCTTATTATGGCCATTGAACAGCATAAACTCGTAGTTGGTAGGCGACATATTCTCTCCCCATAACAACACAACACCATCTTTTAAGTCGATATCATCGCCTTTTGCTATCTGCTTGTTGATATAGTAGGTAAGGTCTGCCGTATAATATGCTTGATCTTCATCCAAAATGTTGTTTACCAACACTCCGACAACACGTTGTCCACGACTATCTGTGACTGCTGTCTGTAGTACATTTCCTCTGTTTATCTCAGCCAGAGTGAACGTAGAGGGGAAGTCTCGTCTGTCATAAGACCCTCGTTCGGGGAATATTTTAAGTGTCGCCTTTACCAAATGCGAATCGTATTTCCGTTGCTGGATTGTTTCCCATGATGGGAAGTTGACACGCGTATAATATCCTAATCCTTCGAACATTACGGAATGCAAACCTCCTTCCAACTCCGTGACTTGATGATAACGCTCTGTTATGTTGTCATATGGAGAATCCATATTCTCATTCCAAACATGATTAAACTGTTTTTCTGGCTCGGTTATCGACAATGTGCGTTCTATCTCGTAAACGTCCATCTGATTGATATGCGAATGGAGAACTATCTTTACCGAGTCGGCCAAGAATCCGAGCATTGACTTAGGGTCGCCATTTGCTACAATCTTGATACCTCCAAGCAGATTCTCAAACTTTCGTGCCAACTGGTCCTCCGATGTCGCTTTACTATCTTTTATAAACTGCACCAATTCACGTCCGAAGTCATCATTCAAACGGAAACGTATGCGCGGTCGTGTATGCGGACGAGGCACAAAACGAAATGAACCGATGCTTATAGAGTCACGAAACGAACGAACGTTATAGAACGAATTCTCATTTTCTGCAAAGCGTATTGGCTGAGCCAAACGATGTATGTCAACTTCAAAAGCCTTCATCGTATCTCCTTCCCAATCGCCTGTATGACGCAACACCATAGTTATTGAGTCATACTTCTCTTTCACAGCCCAACCATATGACGACGGCTGACTTATTTTGACGTACGATTCGGAATAAACATCTCCAATGACTGGCTTTGTAAACTTTCCTACCCATACCTTATTTTGTCCGGACGTCAATACTGAATCCAATCTAAATGTTGACAACTGAATAGGTGTCTGATCGGTATACTCTGCGTAGGTTTCCGAATTGATAAAACTACTATTCATTCTAAAGTCGTCATCACTGCAACTCCAAATAACAACTGTTATTACAGCTAAACAGACGAAAACGACATTCTTACAATTTATCTTCATTCTCAAGTTAAATGTTCAAATACAAAATCAGTTGCAAAGTAACGAAAATACGTTGTATTATGGATACACTTTCTACAAAATATATCCTATACACATCAAAAATATTAAATAACTTCTATAAACGATGCTTTAATCCAACCCACATTGCCATCTTTAAGTCTCACTTCACACCATTCCCCAAGACGGCTGAGAATATGTACTTTTGTTCCAGCGTGTAATACGACTAATTCCGAACCATTTTCATCAGGTGCAGTGCTTAATGTCACAGATGACTTCATGATAATAGCATCTTTGCTATTGACTATATTATCACGCTGACGGATCGATATCGACAACGAGAATATTGCCACTGCTAACAAGAAAAGCGCTGAAAAGAAACCCGTCTTTCGCAACGATATGTTGTCTAAAAAGATAAACACTGCTATTCCCGCCAACATGAGAATAAACACCACGACAAACATCACTGCCCATCCGTCCGAACTCATTGTGTTACACAACGAGTCCCACCAACGCACAAAGAATACTTGTTCGACCTCTTGCAACTTATCTGTCATGACATACGCCTGTTCGAGATTATAGATAATATCTTCGTCTGAAGGTGCTAAACGGTGTGCTCGTTCGAAATTAAGTATCGCTTTTGCCAGTTCTCCGCTTTTGTAATATGAATAGCCCAAGTTGTAGTATATCTGCACGCTCTCTTGTCCCGACGCCAAGATTTTCTCCATCTCGTCTATTGATGCTACCTTAACGCTGTCTTGTTGAGCATTGACACTTATACAGCCCAACACAAACAATATAGCTACTATATATTTTCTCATTGTTTCCTACTTTATGTTATCATTCATACGACCGATAATATCTACAGCCTTTTCGTATACATTTTGCATCGAATCCGACAATTCGGCCGGCGCATAACGTGCAAACTCACAAGAATCAAGCAACTGCATAAACTCATCAGCTATCTCTACAGATATGTTATGATGTTGCATTTCCTCCTTGGCATTATCTTTTGTAAGTTCGCTCAACGGCAATGTCAGCTTGTCGCTCAGATAGCCCCACAAGGCCCTCATAACCTCATCGAAAAATGCCTCACGTTTGTTCTCCTTGATAAACAATGCGGCCTTCTTAAGACGTTTCTTAGCTTGCTTGTTCGCTTTGCGCACTTTTACCTTGTCCATGTTTGCCAAGTCATTGATACGCTTTCTATATATCACGAAGAGTACTAAAAGTATCAATATCGGAACTATAATCAAGATATTAAAGAGCGTCGAACCGAGGAAGAACTTTCCTTTTGTGCGTAGGGGTTCGTTGGCTGTACGTAGGTAACGCAAGTCTCCACCTATATACTGTACCTCTTCGCGCGAACCTCCCGAGAACTTCACCACTCCCTGTGCATCTGAAGTTCCATCGCCCTTCAAGACATTAAGTTTGAATGGTCCTTGAACTTCTGTCACAAATTGCTTTTTGTTGACATCAAAGTATATAAACTTCATCGCAGGAATCTCAAACTCTCCTTCATGACGAGGTATAACGAGATACTCTGCTGTTTTAGTTCCTTTGTATCCCGAAGCTGAGACTGTCAATTGGTTTGTTTCATTAGGGTCAAAGGTATCAAAGTCTGCATTAAATTCAGGCTTTGGCAATGAGAGTAACTTTAAGTTACCGGTACCATTCACCGACACTTTAACCTGTACACTATTATCGGCCTTTACCTCTTGCGGTGTGACACTTACGTTGAACTTAAACGAACCTACGCCACCACTCGTCTGCGCCGGACGATTTAGCAACTCCTTGACTGTAATGTACGCAGGCTTGCTCTTGACAAGTTGCTTGACAAGTTGTACCTGACCAAAGAAGTCATCAAAGAATCCGCCACCACCGCCTACACGACGCTTAACGACACACTCCAGTTCTATAGGCTCAATGGTAAACTTCCCACTTTTCTGTGGAAATAATATCTGACGTTTCACGTCAACGGAATTATAAACCACTCCGTCAATAACTTCACGGCCTTGCATGTTGTTTGCTTCGACGTCTTCTGAGACGAACTCTACCAACTTGGGTGATTTGGAAACTGATATTGACTCGATACCTACACGCGTGTATATTGTTGTTACAAGTTCTACCGGTTCTCCTTCATATACAGAACTCTTTGAGAGCTGTTGCACTAAAAGTATATCCGGCACTTGACCCTTGGGCAAGCTAACATTCCCACGGTTAGCCGACTGCGACGATGTATTGTCTTCACTACCCGACGTATCACCCTTTACAACATTGACGCTAAGAGAATTCGATGTATATTGCGCACCATCGACATTGACTGTTGCCGGACCTATGCCATATTGTCCTTCTTTTGTGGCTTTTAGTATGAACGTAAATGTCGTTGTATACGAAGAGCTTATTTTTCCATTGATTATACTCGTCGAACTTGACTTCGAAACAGATGGACCCATAAGCACTTCAAAGTTGTTCACATCGCCCAGCCTTATGTCTGAAGCTTCTGCCGACACTGTATATACCAACTGAAAACGCTCTCCTTCACTAACAGTAGAGCGTACACGTCCTTCAAATGTCACATCATCGGCTATCGCACTGAATGGCATTATGACAGCCAACAGGCACAATATATATCTATAAAGTCTCATTTGCTTTTATAATTTACGTGCAAAAATAATCATCTGTCGTCAAATATCAAACTACCAATTCTTTTCTATACTCTTTGCTTTGGCAGCTTTTATTTTTCTCTTTTCATCTTGCAACTCTTTTTCGTCTGCTTGCAAAGCATTTAGCATACGTTCAGCTTCCTCTTTTGACATCTCCTGTTGCTGTTGTTGTTGCTGTTGCTGCTGTTGCTCTTGCTGTTGCTGCTGTTGTTGTTGCTGTTGTTGCTGTTGTTGCTGTTGTTGCTGCTGATTTTGTTGTTGTTGTTGTTGTTGCTGAGGTGGGTTCTTAAGCATTTTTTGAGCAGCCACAAGATTATAACGAGTCTGATCATCTTGAGGATTGGCTCTCAATGCCTTTTTATAAGCGTCGACGCTCTTGTCAAACTCCTGCTTCATATAGTGGCAGTTGCCGATATTATGATGCAACTCCGACAGACGCGACTTGTCAGTCTCTTTCTCTGCCATCATGTTATAATGTTTGAGAGCTTCGTCGACTTTGTCCTGCTTCAACAACGAACCGGCATAGTTGAAATTTGCTTCATACGAGTCACTTTTTTCGTCCAAAGCCCTGAGACATGACTCTTGTGCTTCTGCAAATTTACCTTCTTTATACTCCTCCACACTCTGACGGATATGCTTTCGCTCGGTTTGCGCCTCTGCATGATATCCTCCAAACAGCACTAAGACTGCCATGCTTGCTACTATCTTTATCACTCTGTTCATAACTCTTACTTTTTCGTATCCGTAGGTTGCATAAATAAATCTTTGCTCTTCTCCTTTCGTGTGAAGATATCAAAACCGCTGAGACGCAGATTCTTTCTGCCCAATATCAATAAGTCAAACAATAGTATAAGCAAGACAAGAAACTGCACATACTGAAATCTATCATTATAAGCAGTAAAGACCTTTGCTTCAAATTCTGTCTTCTCTATTGCATTCAGTTCATCAACAAGTGCAATAATACCATTTCGAATATTATTAGCCGGTATGTACGCACCACCTCCAACCTGAGCAACTTGAGCAAGTGCCCCTTCATCGATACGTGTCATAGCCACATTACCATCTTTATCCTTAATAAAATTACTCATGTCACCCGGACGCACAGGCACAGGTGCACCTTTAGATGTTCCCATACCAACTGTATAGACTCTTATTCCTTTATCCATTGCTCTACGCGCTGCTTCAACGGCATTATCTTCATGATTCTCACCATCTGTAATGACGATAATAGCTCTATTAATGTCGGGAGTCGAACTAAACGAATTAGAACACAAATCAATTGCAGCTCCTATAGCCGTTCCCTGCGTAGGTATCATATCTGTGCTAATACTTGAGAGAAACATCTTAGCAGATGGATAGTCAGTAGTGATAGGCAACTGCACATAAGCTTGACCCGCAAAGACAACCATTCCTATTCTGTCATTACCTAATTTGTCTACAAGACGTGAAACAGCCATCTTCGCCATCTCCAAACGTGAAGGTTGGATATCCATAGCATTCATACTGTTTGAGACATCAAGAGCAACCATTATCTCGATACCTTTACGTTTCATAGTCTCCACTTTTGCACCAAATTGAGGTCCTGCCATAACAAAGACTTGTAACGTAAATGCAATAAGTAGTAGTATAGATTTCACTCTGCTACGACGACTTGAATAAGCCGGCATAAGATGAGCAAGCAACGATTCTTCTCCAAATGTCTCTATCGCTTTCTTCTTCTTATGAGCAAAATACACCATCAACGTTGCTATTATCGGAATGATTAACAGCAAATAAAGATAGTTCGGATGTGCAAATCTAAATATATCCATTGTAGTAATATCTTTATGGAAGTGTTCGTAATATTGTGTTACGCAATATAAGTTCAGCCAAAAGCAATAACATTGCAGCTATAGCAAAAGGCAAATACTCTTCCGTCCTTTTGGTATATTCGCGCACTTCCAATATTGTCTTTTCCATTTGGTCTATCTCTTCGTATATTGCATCTAATGACTTATTGTCGGTTGCACGGAAGTACTTACCACCTGTCATCTGTGCTATCTCGGTCATCGTTGCCTCGTCGATATCCACCTCTTGGTCGACATACTCCATGCCGAAATGCGTCATGACTGGCACCTTTGCTGTACCTCGAGAACCGACACCTATGGTATAGACTCTCACACCAAAGGTCTGTGCTATCTGCGCTGCTTTCAGTGGAGCAATAGAGCCCGAATTGCTTACTCCATCGGTGAGTAATATGACAACCTTACTCTTAGCTTTGCTCTCTTTCAGACGTGCCACAGCAGTTGCCAAACCTGAGCCTACGGCTGTACCTGCTGTCAACATCTCTGTGTGGATATCCTGCATGAGGTTTGTGAGCACTGCATGGTCGGTAGTAAGCGGACATTGCGTAAAGCTCTCTCCTGCAAATATCACAAGTCCGATATTATCGTTGGGACGATTGGCAATAAACTTCGTTGCCACGTTCTTTGCCGCTTCTAAACGATTCGGCTTAAAGTCAATAGCCAACATACTACCAGATATATCCATCGAAAGAACAATATCTATACCCTCTGTATGTTCATCTTTGTAGCTATCTGTCGACTGCGGACGCGCCAATACTGCAACAACTGCAACTATAGCCAACATTCGCAACGCCATAGGCACATGTCGGAAGTAGCTCTTCCACGATTGCTTCATGCCCTCAAACGGACGCAATGACGACATTTGTATCGTTGCATTCAGTGTGCGATGTTTCCATATATACCACGCCACATAAAGCGGAACTACAAGCAACGTCCAGAAAAAATCCGGATGAAGAAATGTTATATCACTCATTGTTTATTCTCCTCTTTTTGGGGTTGTGACTCCTCCTGTGTTGTATCTCTGACAAACTCTATTGCACGCTTTATCGCCATGTCGTTCTCGTCTGGCAATGGTTCCATCTTGGCAAACTTAGCCAAATCGGCAAGCGACAAAATTGCCGACAGAGTGTTGTACTCCTGCTGTTTGTCTGCCAAAAGGGGTTTCATCAAGTCCATTATCTCGTCAGAAGTACTCTCTAAAGCATTCACGTTGTAACGCTCTTCTATATACCTTCTCAAGACATCTGTAATCTCCGAATAGAACTCTTTGAACATGTTGCGTTGCCACAACTTCTCCTCTTTTATTCGTTCCAAATCCCTCATTGCTATGACATGACAAGGTTCCTTTGGCTTTTTCTTTTTAACTTCTCCGCCAACGTTCTTTGCTTTGTAACGTCTGTACATGATAATAGCCACAACGATAGCCGCAATGAGCAACACTCCGCCTACAAACCACCATATATACTCCAACAACTCTGCCAAGATAAAGGGTGCATCTTGAGGGTCTTTAATGTCTGTAATCTTCGCTACTCCAGTCTGCTCATCTACCTCCATCGTTTGAAACGGATTAATAACATTGAGCGACATATCCGGCGTCGAAGCACTTCCTCCCTGATAGCGCAATATCTCTATAGGTGCAATGTAATATAAAGCTGTGTCGAACGACGTGATGATATAACGTTGGTTCATCATCACCATACCGTTAGACACCGTAGTGTCGATAGGCAATCGATCCACTATCTCGATGTTTTTCACTATCGTATCCTCCAACTGTACAAACTCAACGTCAATATTCTCCGGATACGAAGCCTCTATCGTCAGTCCCACTTGTCCACCAACGAATATGGTTGCAGAATCCAACTTCGCATGTACCATTTGTGCCGACAATGACATTGTTGACATCGCACCGATGCACAACGCAAATATCTTTCTTAGTCTCATCTTATTCATAAATACCTCAACTGCGTTTTTTGAACAACATCAACAACTGTTTCACATAGTCGTCGTCAGTCTTTATCTTTACACTGTCAACGCCGCTTTTCGCAAAAGTCATCATCAACGATTCTTCGCGATTGCGCCAATATTGAGCATAAGACTTGCGCAACTCTCCGTCCGATGTATCGACCCAACGTTGTGCTCCGGTCTCGGCATCTGTCATGAGCATAAGTCCGACATTTGGCAACTCCGTCTCTCTCTTGTCGTAAATGTGCAACGCTACAACATCATGCTTGTGGTTGGCTATACGAAGCGACTTCTCAAAGTCATCGTCCATGAAGTCCGAAATAACGAATGCTGTACAACGTTTCTTGATGACATTTGTCAAATATCGCAATGCTGTATCGAGCGAAGTACTTCTCTTCTCGGGCTGAAAAGTCAACAACTCACGTATGATGTGCAGTACATGCTTCTTTCCTTTCTGTGGAGGAATGAACTTCTCGACACAGTCAGAGAAGAATACCACGCCTATCTTGTCGTTGTTCTGTATGGTCGAGAATGCCAAAGTGGCGGCTATCTCCGTCACAAGGTTCTTCTTGAAACGCTCGGCAGTACCGAACTCACGAGAGCCCGACACGTCGATGAGTAACATTACAGTGTTCTCTCGTTCCTCTTCAAAGACCTTGATAAACGGACGATTGAAACGAGCTGTCACATTCCAGTCGATATTACGAACATCATCACCATACTGATACTCACGCACCTCGCTAAAGGCCATACCTCGTCCTTTGAAGGCCGAATGGTATTCGCCTGCAAATATGTGATTGGAAAGACCTCGTGTCTTTATCTCTATCTGCCTGACTTTCTTTATCAATTCCGTTGTCTCCATACTTTTGTATGTCTTTTGTTCGCAACTTATTTTCCGACTAACGTCTACGTCTGCTAAGGCACCTCAACAGCATTCAATATCTCACTTATTATCTCTTCGCTTGTTACATTGTTGGCTTCTGCTTCATACGTGAGACCTATACGATGACGCAACACGTCGTGACATACTGCACGTATATCCTCCGGTATGACGTATCCTCTACGCTTGATGAAGGCGTAAGCCTTTGCTGCCATTGCCAATGATATAGAGGCACGCGGCGAAGCCCCGCATGATATCATTTCTGTGAATTGTCCTAAATTGCATTGTTCCGGAAAGCGCGTTGCGAAGACGATATCAACGATGTACTTCTCTATCTTTTCGTCCATATATACATCTTTCACTACCTCACGAGCTCTCACTATATCCTCTGGCTTAAGGAGCTGCTGTGGTTGCGGGAATGTCTTCTGTAAATTCTGACGTATTATGAGTTGCTCTTCGTCTTTCTTAGGATAGTCAATGACAACCTTGAGCATGAAACGGTCTACTTGCGCCTCTGGAAGAGGATATGTTCCCTCCTGTTCTATAGGATTTTGTGTTGCCATGACGAGGAAAGGCTGTGCCATCTTGTATGTCTGGTCTCCGATAGTCACCTGACGTTCCTGCATAGCCTCGAGCAATGCCGACTGAACCTTTGCCGGAGCACGGTTTATCTCGTCCGCCAAGATGAAGTTTGAGAAGATAGGTCCCTTTTTTACCACGAACTCTTCGGTCTTCTGCGAATAGATTAACGTACCAAGTATATCGGCAGGCAAAAGGTCCGGTGTAAACTGGATACGTGAGAAGTCTGCATCTATAATTTTCGAGAGAGTGTTGATAGCAAGAGTCTTTGCCAAACCCGGAACGCCTTCCAGGAGAATATGTCCGTCAGAAAGCAATCCTATCAACAACGATTCAACCAAATGTTTCTGTCCTACAATGACCTTGTTCATCTCCATAGAGATAAGGTCTACAAACGAACTCTCTTGTTTTATGCGCTCGTTAAGTTCTTTTATATCCACTGCGTCCATAGTAGTGTTATGTTATTTTATGTTATTACTCTTTATTTATTGTGCGCCGAAAGACATTTCCGACAATG
This sequence comes from uncultured Bacteroidales bacterium, assembly GCA_937892255.1. GTDB lineage: Bacteria > Bacteroidota > Bacteroidia > Bacteroidales > Marinilabiliaceae > W3P20-009. The sequence goes on from CALAUL010000009.1 coordinate 23,342, forward strand.
CAAAATTAATAATAGCCTTCAAATTACAACGTCGTTTTTTTATCTTTTCAACAATCGTTTCTTTTCCATTTACATTACGTTAATTGAGACTTAATTGCACTTTGTCGATTTTAGGAATATACATGTAGATAAATGTCTCGCTTTTTATCGTTCTCTCCATAGGCGCAACGCTCTCTTTTTTTCAATATGCGTTTGACTAAAACGCAAGGAGAACAAAGTTTTCAACTCTGTCCTCCTCGTATATTTGAGAGTGATATATCACACGTTGAATGTCTTACACATGTGCAAATATGCCTTTTATTTCAGTTTCATAATCCACACGCCGGCATATTCGGGAAACTTACTTCTTATCTCTATGAGTTTCTTTCTGACATTAGCCTCGTTGCCTGTGTAGATTGACACTCTGTATAAGCCTTCGTCATTCTCCATGATACTTGGCAAGAAGCCATTTGCGACAGCTGTGGAACTGACGTTTCTCGCATTGGTCAAACTCTTAAATGTACCTATTATAATGTGGTAGTTGCCATCACTTTGCGGAGATTTTGACTCAACGACTTTTGCCGACTCTTCTTTTACCGTTATGGTCTTATCTACGGCTTCATCTATCTTTTGCTGAACGGCTGTCTCTGCCTCTTGTGCCGAGTCTCTGACTTTGGCGGCTTCCTCTTGTGCTACTTTTTCGGCAAGACGCTTTGCCGCATCTGCCTGCTCTTGCGCCTTTTGTGCTGCTTGGCGAGCTTGTTCCTGAGCTTTTTGCTTTGTCTCTTGTGCTTCTTCTTTGGCGGCTTGAGCTAGTGCCTTAAGTTGTTCGTTGCTCTTTACCTTTGGTGTGACAGTCGTTGATGCGCTACTTGCCTGTGCCGACTCGAAACTCGACGAACCTTTATGTGCCGCACACGATACACTCATAAAGACAACAACGACTGCCAAAATAGTTAATCTCATCATAGTATATCTTTTTTATAAATTGGTCAGCCAAAGGTAAATAAAGTTTGCAATTATAACAAATCGCACACTGCAAATTCAACAAAACTCACATCTATCCAACAACACTTTGTGCCCCCCCAAAAAGACCACCCTGCATATTGGCAAGGTGGTCTTCTCGTATGATAACTTTAACGGCTTAATTATCTGCAAATAAACTTTTTCATCTCGTTGCCAAAACGCACGATATATACTCCAGACTGTGGCAACTCTACCGACGATGCTGTTCCCTTAAATATTAGCGAACCTGTAATAGAATAGACTTCGAAGTTTTGAGTCTTATCGCATATCAGCTGACGGTCTATTATACGGAACGACTCCACTTCTACATCATCTACAGACGTCGGTTCGTCAACATCGATAGCAACAAACGTTGCAGTCGTCAACACACTTCCCCATGCACTCTTATAAGCTTCAATACTCTCCGCTGGAACGTACACGGTCTGTATCTTAGAGTTAAGAAATACATCTGTACCGAGAACAGGCGGAGTGACTGCATAAGAGATAAACTCCTTCAGGTTTCTCAACATTGCAAATGTTTTGTCCCCTATATTCTCAACATACTCACCTATTGTCACTTTGGTAATGTTATCATTCTGACCACCAAAAATATTTTGGCCTGACGAACCTCCTTTTAACATTACAACATTATAGTCTTTGCCATTATACTGGTATGAGCTTTCTACGACAACTTCCGACGAGATTCCTATTTTCGATATACAAATTGCGTAATCATCTGCATCAATAATATATGTAGCACTCTCTAACCCGGCAAAAGATACAACTCCGGCATCTGAAAATTCGTAGTCTGTTGCCATCAATGATGTCACACAAACTGTTGTTAGAAGCGTTGCAAAAAATCTTTTCATATTACAATATTTTGGTATATTAATTCTCTTGTTTACTTTATGCTAAACGCAAACATAATACTTATTTGCTTAACGACAAACTTTTTACTGATTTTTTGACAATCTTTCCGGGATTTTTATTCCGGACATTTCGTATGTTTCTCGCAGTATTTCCATTCTTACGGATAGCGACATGTCATCGTATTTTGTCTGTGTTGCAACATCGGCATGTTTTTTCAGTTTTGCCGTGGTGATGTCTATGTCTATATCTTCAAGAGTTCCCTCAATGTTTACACCTGCTTTAAATAAGAGTGGCGATTTCAATATAGATACGTGATATTTTAGTTTACTCATGTTGACATCTTGTTCTCCACCTACTACGGCTTTGTATCTGTCCATGTTGGCAACAAATGGCAAGAGTCTTACATATCCGGTATCCACGAGCACATTGAAAGAGAGTGTATCCATGTAATTCTCCTTTTTGTTTTTAAACATCAGCACTTTAGATATCTTAGCAAATGTCTCAGTATCGAGCAGAGTCAACCGTTTTGCTCCTACATGCATCGACGCTTTGAGGGTATTAAGGTCAACGGTAAGAGTGCTATCCATCTGCATTTTAGCGGCAAAGTAGCAGTCCACTGTTCCTTTCAAAGGCTTCATCATCGGCATGAGCGAGTCTATGCCTATCGAACTTACTATCTCTTCTATATCAGCTTTTTCCCATCGTACGAAACAGTTGATGTTTGCTTTATCTTTCATTTCGTTTGCCTTATACGACATTATGGTTATGGCTCTCGACTCGCCTTGTCTGAAGACCAAATCTGTCATGTGCAAAGCTCCATTGGTAACTTGCAAATGACCTCTCACTCTTTTGAAATTCAGTTTACTCCATACCACATGTTCAGCTTTTGCTCCTATCTTGAAGTTCAGAAACTCAGGTATCACGAATATCTGATTTGGCATACTATCCGTTGCGACGAGATTGTCCGTTGTGGCTACCACCATCGTTGAGTCGTTTAGCGATGACACCGTCGAGACCCGCTCTTCCTCGTCTTTCACTATTGCGGAGAGCAATTCGTTGAAGTTGATAGTATCTGCCTCCATATCTAATGTTGCATTTAATGGTGTTCCTGTCTTTATAGCGTAGTAGAGATTGTGTATAGAGCCACTCATTGACATTGAGGAATGTCCTGTTTTGACTTTGCATGACTCTATTTTTATCTCTCTCTCTCCTTGTGTCACGTGTATATCTTCCGCTTCGATGGGCATTGCGTATTGAGGTATTCCGACTCGTATCCTTCTCAATTGCAAATCTCCTTTTGAATTCCACAACGTATCGTTCTCCTTTGCCAACATCATCGACGAATTGAGCATCTCTGTTATGCCACGTGTTCCGTATATCGATGACAATATAGTATCGCACCTCATGCCTATATTGACATAAGGTTGCTTTTTGTTGTTTTTCATAGGACGAAGTTCGTTGTCTGACTCCAAGTGCTTGGCAAATATTCGCAGTGTGTCACTTCTAAACGAGAATCTGTTTGCTCTTGCCTGACAGATGATTGTCGCAATAGATGTGGAATCTCGTTCCATGAGGGTCTTTGCCTTGGCGTGAAAGTCCGTCACTCGGATACGCAGGTTATCGTTTCTCAACAGCAATCTGTCTACGTCTACAATCACTTTCAACGTGTCACTGCCTTTGAACAATAGATGAGCATCGTTCTGCAAGCTGAACCCGATTGTGTCATTTATGACTTTCAGGCTGTCTATATCCACAACGCCTTTGAAACGCATTCTGCCATAGTCAGAGTCAATTATATGCGACAAGCGAAAGTTTATGTCCATGTCAGCATTTACAACACCTTGCATTGTTGTGTTTTCCAACGGCAAGACTTTCGACAATGACGACAGTGCCACATCTGTCTTGATATGCCCGCTTACTCGTGCATCGGAAAGCAACTCTTCTACATTTAGAGATGCATCTATCTCCGAGTTTCCTCCTAAGAAGTAAAGTTTTTCTATTCGCAAATACGACGATGTCGGATTCTGTGCGTCCAAACATGCGGTAAAGAGAGCCGACAAATCTTCTATCGGATAATCCATTCCTTCATATTGCGCTTTTACTTTGTCTATCTCCGCTTTGCAATTCACTACAGGATATGTACTATTGGTAAGTGCTCCGACTACCGTTCCCGACAAACTCACAAATCCTCCCTCCACATCTATAGGAGCACTGATATACTCTTTGGGTATCTGAGCAAAAAGATCTTCCACTCTCGGTGTCTCTATTCCAAAGCGCACATTCACGTCTAACCCGACGCTATCCGGTTCGAGCCAGCCGTCCATGAACAGCTTGCTGTCGTCTATATCCATATTCGTCTCTTTCAAAACGTACTTCCCGCTCTCCATATCGTACTCCACATGACCATCTATACCCAACGACATACCTCTTATATACTGCGAATTGTTCACCATCAGATGTGTCGTGCGGTCCGAGAGCCTCATGTCTACGTCGAGAGTTTGCAGATTCATATCTCCATCGGCAAAGAGATTGAAATCAGCTAAATATAGGTTTGTCTTTGTCGTCCTGTCACTGTAATTTATTTGTGCATTATCAATGGTTATTCGTCGCAACGTGATGGGCATATCGCTCTCTGTAGTATCTGCATTTGCGGTATCGGACTCTTTAACGATGTCCCAGTTGCACACGCCATATTCGTTCTTAAACAGACGCACTTGCGGATGTCTTATGCGTGCTCTGCCTATACTCAGTTCGCCATCAATGAGATACCTCATCAGATTGATGCCCAACCTCAGTTCATCAAAGACAACAAGTGTATCGGCCTTTGTCGCCACACTGTCTTGCTGATGGAAAGCATGACCTACAACAACTCCATCTACTATCTTCAAGCCAAAACGAGGGAACGAAGAGAAGAATGTTGCCTCTACAGATTTCAATTTTACATCGGCATCGAGGTATTTATCAGCATACTTGTGTACCAAGGGTGTCAACATCTCGGGTGTGACGATGAAGTTCAGACATATAGCCACCAACAACATAAATGTCGCCACAATCGAAGCAACAACTATCAAAATTCGCACCATCGCTTTTCTTCCTTTACATTTAACAACGCTTCATATATTCGCTTACAAAAGTATAAAAACATAACGACTTGCATACTGTTTGCAATATTCAATTCGACGAATTATCTTTGTTTCCATGAATGACATTATAAGAGATAGCTGGAAGGAATACCTTCAACCTGAATTTGACAGCGAATACTTCAAGGCATTGGCACGTTTTGTAAATGCAGAATATGCCAATCCCGCTGTACGCATATTTCCACCCAAAGAGCAGATATTCAACGCCTTCAAGATGTGCCACGTCAACGATATAAAAGTTGTCATCTTAGGTCAAGACCCTTACCATGAAGTCAATCAAGCTCATGGCCTTTGTTTCTCTGTCAACGAAGGCATTGTCATTCCTCCGTCGCTACGCAACATCTTCAAGGAAATAGAGTCCGACTTAGGCGTTACACCTCCCGACAACGGCTATTTGGTACGTTGGGCCAAACAGGGAGTTTTGCTCCTCAATGCTACTCTGACGGTTAGAGAACATTGCGCCGGGTCTCACCAAAACAGAGGCTGGGAAACTTTTACCGACAATGTTATATCTCGTCTTTCGCAGACACACAACAACTTAGTCTTCATGTTATGGGGTTCGTATGCACAAAAGAAAAGCCTCATCATAGACCACAATAAACACCTCATCTTAAAGGCGGCTCACCCGTCACCTCTCTCTGCCTATAGAGGATTCTTTGGTTGCAGGCACTTCAGTCAGGCCAACGACTATCTGCGTCGTGTAGGAAAGGGTGAGATTGCTTGGTAACAGGCTACTACTCTTATTATTTATTATAGTCATGATTTCCAATGTGGCATCTCTGCCATCATCTGCATAGTGGCGTCGGATTTTATCTCAGCGCAATAGTGTTTCATGCCGTTGGTCACTATCACGTACCGCACTCCAAGTCTGGTGTTGTAACGCAATGCCTGCATAAAGACCTCTTTCGTTATGGGAACATGCGGAGCCTTACACTCTACTATCAAATGAGGATTCATCTTCTTGTCATACACAACGATGTCGGCACGCTGCTTCAATCCGTTTATCACGACAAGGTGTTCTACTGCCGTCAGTCCCTCGGGATAACCCAAGACGCTCGACATATAACACAGAAAGACCTGTCGCACATGCTCTTCGGGTGTCATCTTTACGTATTTCTTCCGACATTTGTCGTACACTTTCAACATGCCGTCTTCGCTCTTAACCTTTAGCTCTGCTTCGGGAAGATTTAGTTGCGCAAACGTATATTTACCCTCTGTCTCCAAAGCTCTATCTATATTTGCCCCCCTCTACCGAAAGGACAATATTAACATAACTCTGATACCTCGAATATGCTATTCGACCATCTTCGACAGCCAATTTGATAGCACACCCCGGCTCGTGCATGTGTGTACAATTGCCAAACTGACACTTCGACGATTCTTCAAATATGTCTCTGAAATAAAGTCCCACCTCTGATTTGTCAATGTTGGCTATGCCGAAACCCCTTATACCTGGAGTATCTATAACATATCCTCCGAACGAAAACTCGTGCATCTCGGCAAATGTCGTAGTATGCTTGCCACTATTATTCACCTCACTTATCTCGTCGGTGCGCAAATTCAATCCGGGTTCTATCTTGTTTATAAGCGTCGATTTACCCACCCCCGAATGTCCGGCAATGACACTCACCTTATCTTTTAAGCACTCCTTTACAGCCTCCAATCCTTCCTCGTTCTTCGCCGACACGTCTAACACCTTGTATCCCATGTCGGTATATATAGCCTTATACTGCTCAAGGTCTTCCAAATGAGAAGCATCGTATCTGTCCAACTTGTTAAACACCATGATAACAGGCACTCCGAAAGCCTCTGCCGACGCTAAAAACCTATCTATAAACACCGATGTCGTGACTGGATAGTTTATCGTCACTACTAACAACGCCTGATCTACATTAGCCGCCAAGACATGTGTCTGCTTTGATAAATTGGTCGAACGTCTGACGACATAATTCTTACGGTCCAACAACTCACTGATGACACTATCCTCACCATCTTGTTCAAACACCACAAAGTCTCCCACCGCAACAGGATTTGTACTTTTAATATCATCAAGTCGCATTCTTCCTTTAATGCGACAACTATACAATATGCCATTCTCATCACGAACAACATACCTACTACCTGTTGATTTTACGACTACACCTTTGGGCATGATTCTTTATGTTTGTATTGTGCAAATATATATAAAAAACAAAGAAGCAGTTTTACTATAACCCAATATATTTACCCTACTCATGCAAATTCTGATTTATAGCCAATCAAAGAATAGCCCGTATCCATTCCAACAACGCAACATACAAAACAAAGTATCCTCCAGACATCTGTCTGAAGGATACTTTATTCGTTATTGTACTCGAAGCGGGACTTGAACCCGCACGGCTTTAAAGGCCACGGGATTTTAAGTCCCGCGTGTCTACCGATTCCACCATTCGAGCGACACTTGAGCGGAAAACGAGACTCGAACTCGCGACCCCAACCTTGGCAAGGTTGTGCTCTACCAACTGAGCTATTTCCGCATTAAAAAAAGTCGGGGTACCAGGATTCGAACCTGGGACCCCCTGCTCCCAAAGCAGGTGCGCTAACCGGACTGCGCTACACCCCGTTCTCAAATGCAGTGCAAAGATAAAGACTGTTTCCGTAAATACAATAGCTACACTGTATATTTTACACTTTTTAACGCCAAATAATCTCTATATCTTTGATTCTTATATCAATCTTAGGCCTATCACCGTTCAATGCGACAGACGCTATTTTATCCACTACTGACATACCTTCTGTCACTTCTGCAAAGACGGTATAATCCCCGTCTAAATATGGTGCTCCGCCAATAGTCGTATAGGCCGAAATCTGCTCCGAAGTGAATCTCTTGCCATATTCCTTCTCTATGCCTCGCAAATCTACTTCGCTGAACTTTCGTCCTGCCACTATGAAGAACTGCGAGCCATCACATCTATTGCTCTTATTGTGATCCTCGGGCAACTTCGACGCTGCCACCATTCCACGTTTATGGAAGAGATGCTTGTGTATATCCATAGGCAATGTATATCCCGGGCCTTGCCAACCTACTACATCATCGGCCTTGGCATAACGTGTATCTGCAGCTCCCGTCTGTATTAGATAGTTGGGCAACACTCGGTGTACCATTAGGCTATCATAGAAATCCTCACATACGAGTTTTATGAAGTTGTCACGATACTCTTTCGTCTCATTGAATAGGCGTATCTTGATGTCTCCCATCGTCGTCTTTATCTTAAAACCAGCTATCCGAGTGTAACTTGGGTAGGTCTTGTTGCTTTTAAGTCGCAGCTCATAGATATTATAATGCGTCTCCACAAGTTTAGCCATGAGGGTTACCAGCTTGTCAGCCGACACTATCTTGTTGCCGTCAGTGGCCAAGCCTCTCAAACAACCTTTGTTATCTATCACTGCCGCACCCTCTTTGAGTTCCGATATACTCAGCATCCCGTCAGAGTATCTAAATGAGGTCTTCAATGTCTTTTTCTTCTTGCAGTCGAGGGTATATATCGTGTCGGTCGAAGCAAGTTTTGTGGTGTCTATCGGCATAAGTTTCTCCTTGTTGCGCTTCCCTATGCGCAGTGCTACGAGGTTATTATCCAAGTCATACGCTACATAGCCGTACACCGGATGCGCTGCTTTGCTCTCCATGGTGTTTATCTTTGCAGTATATGCCCCCTTAAACCACTCTAATGACGTTATGACAATATCTGCACCGACGTAGACTCCTTGTCCGTCTGCTATCTTTTGCCCATAGACATCGTAAGTGATAATCCGGACCATAGAGTTAAGACTTCGCTCATAATATGTCGGTCGTGCTTTTGTTTTCGACGACTTCGAAGCATTCTTCTTATCGTCATTGCCACAACTCGCAAACAATAGCACTGCAATAAGCAATATACAATTTCTCATACTTTTCTCTTTTTACGCCCTGCCAATATCGGCGCAACAAATGTCGTCAGAACTACAACAAACCACAGATTTCCCGTTGTAATATCATACATCGACACAAGGTCTGACACCGAGCCTCCGCCTTTCAATATCATCGTGAGGTCAAATAGATTTGTCAGCACAACCCACATAACACCGAAGAACAGATAATCTCTCCCCTTGCACCCTTTTATCTTCGGCACAAGCCACATCGCAACAAGCAATATGCACAACGAGAGTATCACGCCACTCAATGGATTCGACATACAGCCAAGATATTTATCCAAGACATTCTCTCTAAGTCCTCCGTTCAATATAGCTATGGAGACAATCGACAGCCATACCAAAGTTGCGTATATGTACTTCATTCGTTTATTATCTCAACCTTTATTTTTACATCTGTCAGCGGACGGTCGTTCTTGTCCACCTTTAAGTTATTTATCTTCTTCAACACATCAAGCCCCTCTACGACTTGTCCAAATACTGTATATTCGCCGTCAAGTTCCGGTGCTCCGCCTTGTGTGGTATACGCAGCACGTTGTTCGTCTGTAAATTTCTTGTAATCTGATATACTGTATTCAACTGCTATCTTGTCTTTTATTTCACGCAAAAGAGTGTTGTATGCTTTTTTGTCTCCCGATGCTTTAAGTTGCTCGAGTTCCGCCTTGCGAGGGGTATAATACATCTCTTTCAACTTACGTTTGATAGGCACATTTACCACAAGTTCCATCTTATCCAAGATTGTATCGGGTATGACTCTTCCTCTGACTATGTAAAACTGTGATATGTCAGACACTTTTAGCATATTGATTTTATCGGGCTGACGTGGTGCACACAATGCTCCCAACTGATGAAATCTGTTTTTCTTAAACTCTGAGTCTATGTTTATGGCCTCTTCTCCGTAGCCGATATGCTGTCCCGGTTGTGCATTTCGCGAATCACTTGAGCCACCCTGTATGACGAAGTTCTTCACACACCTATAGAAAAGCGTTCCGTCAAAGTGTTTAGACTTTACCAAACGAATAAACTCATCGCGATGCTTGGGGGTGTCGTCCCACAAGATTGCCTTCATATTTCCCATATTGGTCTTTATAAGCACCTTGGTGCTCTGTGCCGACAACACGACACACGACACCAGACCAATCATCAACAACGCTATTCCTCTCATCAGTCTACAACTTTCATTGTCATCCATATATCTTCCACCGGCCTGTCCGATGGTTTTATCGTCATCACATCTGCTATTGAGTCAAGCACTTCAAGACCTTCAACAACTTCTCCAAAGACGGTATATTTGCTATCCAAGTCCGGTGTTCCGCCTATCGTCATGTATGCCTCACGTACTTGCGGAGCAAACACAAACAAGCCTTTCTCCTCTGCCTTCTTCTGCACTTCCGACATTATCCGTAGTTGCAAATCCGAAAGTTCCATTGCCATGCCTCGTTCTTGGTAATAGACAAGCGAATCTTGATATGTCGGCTGTATCTCGTAAAAAATTTCTCTGCGGATAGCATTGTTAAATTCCTGCTCCACGGCTCTCAATGCCACCGAATCATATACTGCGCCTTGCACTATGTAAAACTGCGAACCGCTCGATTTGCGCTCAGGATTTACACTATCCGACTTTCGCGCCGCTGCCAATGCTCCGCGTTTGTGGAAATGCTTCGGATATATTATCTCGCTCTTTATCGGACTTCCTATCTCGTTCATTCCCAACTTCTCATCGGGACCGGCATTCAACGACTTCGGATCTCCGCCTTGTATCATAAAGCCTCGTATCACTCTATGAAACAGCAACGAGTCGTAATCGCCATTCTCCGCCAATCGCAAGAAGTTCTCTTTGTGCAACGGGGTATCATCATAGAGCACAACTTTCATTGCTCCGTAAGGTGTGTTTATCTCCACCATATTGCTTCCTTTTCCACTGCACGAGCCGACAAGGAGGGCTGTCATCAAGATTAAAATCAAATGTCTCATATCTTTTCTGATTATCGTCTTTGGCAAAGATACATCTTTTTTCTTTGCAAACATCATTCTCTGTTCTCACTCCTATCCTCTACACAATACAATGAAGCCCCGATTTCCGCTTGATGAAATCAGGACTTCATTTTATTTCTCTACGATACGACGCTTCTTCGTATGTTACTTCTTACTGTTGCGAACCTTATCCAAGAACGATGTCATCTTGCCGAGATTCTCTTCCGAATACATCGCGTATCCATGACCACCGTTCTCTTCATATACGGCATAGCTCTCCACTCCTGCAGCCTGCAATGCGTTGAACATTCTCTCGCCCTGACAGAATGGCACTACATTGTCCTTCCTTCCGTGGAATACATACATTGGAGGGTCGTTCTTGTCGATGAATGTGATAGGACTGAGCAATGCATATTTGTCTTCATTCCCATCTTTTGGTGCGCCTATAAGTTGCTCCTCCGGTGACGGATTCATCTTCATCGATTCTCCACAATCCATGTTGAGCAAGTCGATAGGTCCCGACCAATCGCAAGCGGCATTCACATCACTGCTGAACGATGTGTAGTTGCCAAGCGAACCTTCCAAATCTATCGTCTCCTCTCGGAGCGTATATATCTTTTCTCCTGTTGTCGTTGCAGCCAACGACGCCAAATGTCCTCCCGATGAAAATCCCGAAGTGGCGATAAACGATGTATCGAACTTATACTTCTTAGCCTCTCCTCGCACAAAACGAATAACCGCCTTGATGTCGTGTATCTGCGCCGGATACTTAGCATCACTTATGGCTCTATGGTTTGGCGTCACCACAGCATAACCGGCTTTTAGCAATGCCGCACAGATGGTATTCAAATCTGCCGCACCTTTCGAATTGTTGCTAAACCATGCGCTTCCGTAAATGTGAATCACAACAGGATACGACTCTTTTACCTCCTCCGGCAAATAGATGTCGAGTGTGTGATATGCTTTGTCGTCGCCTGCATAGTTGATGTCTGTGAACTTCTCCGAATATTTCAGATTATCATTGTCTATCTGAACACCACCAAAACCTCCGGCACCCGCCTGAGAGAATGCATTGATTGAAAAAAGTCCAACCATTGCCATTGTCAAAATCTTTTTCATTGTATTTGTAGTATTAAAGTTTCTTGTAGTTCATTCTATTTCCGTCTTGTCTTCAAACTGCCTACGTATACAGTCCGTCATCGCACGACAGACAAAGCCGTTCTCAATCTGCTAAGGTATAACTATTATTTCAAGATTACAACTTATCGCCCTTTATTCTCTTTCCAATATCAATCTTTTTCCTCAACAACTCTTAACTCCGACAAAACCTTTCATGCTGTCAGTCAACATTCAAACTCCAAGCCAACAAATATTTGTGACGTTTTTGTATTTCATCACAAACAACATCATAATCAACTTCTAAGAACAACAGAGCGCACCCGACATCAATGCCGAATGCGCTCTTTTTTTATATGCTTTGTCGTTTTACGACTTCTCTTTACTTAGCTACAACTTTAAAACTATTTCCATTCACCACAACGATATATACTCCTCTCTCGACGCTCTCAACCTTACCAAGGTTTTGACCCGAGATAGAATATACTGTGTAGTCATCTGCTCCCTCTACTGCAATTTCGTTGCCGATGAGACGAACAGAAACAGCGTCTACATTATCATTTTCAATAGCTGTACTTGTCTCTTTCTCAAATATTGCTTCAAGAGAAACATCTTTCGTAATAGTCATAGTACGTGGATTGTCTGTTACGCCATCACTCCACTGCACGAATTTATACCCTTCTGCAGGAGTAGCTGTGAGTGTCGCTTCTGCGTTTTCTTCATACGCACCTGCTCCTTCGACTGTGCCGTTCTCGGCGATAACATCCA
>CALAUL010000010.1 GCA_937892255.1 uncultured Bacteroidales bacterium
GCCGACCCTCTGCTTGTAAGGCAGATGCTCTGAACCAGCTGAGCTAAACGCCCTTAAGTTTCTCGCAACTCTCGTTTGAATTGCGATGCAAATGTACGGGTTATTTTTTAATATGCAAATCTTTTAAGGAAAAATTATAGCACTTCGGCTACCACGAAATTGCTACCACCTATGAAAATCAGGTCATTCCCTTTTGCATTTTTTTTCGCTGCTTCAAGGGCAGAAGATACTGTGTCGTATGTTTCTCCCTTCAATCCGCATTTTGACGCTTCAGCTGCCAACGCTGTTTCGCTCATCGCACGGTCTATATTGGCACGTGTAAAGTAATATTTCGCTTTTTTAGGCAGAAGTGGCAATACTTGTTCGGGATGCTTGTCGTTTGCCATGCCCCAGACGATGTGAATTTGCTCGTGATGACATTGCGAGAGTTGTTTTGCTACGTATTTTATGCCATGAGCATTATGCCCGGTGTCAACGATAATATCGGGTTCATAACCAATCTTTTGCCACCTGCCCATCAGTCCTGTTGAGTCTTGTACGGTCTCAAGGCCTATCATGAGTTGGAATATCGAAATCTTATATCCTATGGCACGCAGTTGTTCGACCGCTGCAAGTATGGTGATGATGTTCTTCTTCTGGTATTCTCCCGTCAGCGAGAAGTCAAGTTCTACCGTCTGACCGTCTTTGTATTTGACAACATAATGGTTCCATTCACCCATGGGTTCTACGCTTACTATTTCTACAACGTCATGTGCAAAGGTGAGGGGTGCGCCTGTGGCTTTGGCCTTGTTGATGAATATGGATGCTGTTTGTTTGTCGTATTCTCCAATGATGACGGGTATTTTGGTTTTTATTATTCCGGCTTTCTCTGCTGCTATCTCTGGTATTGTTTCGCCGAGAAACATCGTGTGGTCGAGGCCTATGTTGGTTATTACCGACAGCTGCGGACGAATGATGTTCGTGCTGTCCATGCGTCCTCCAAGACCGACTTCTATGACGGCTATATCGACCTTTTTGCGACGGAAGTAGTCAAAAGCCATGGTCATAGTCAGTTCAAAGAACGAGGGTTTTATTTCGTCGGCAACATCTTGTATCTTCTCTACGAAGTCAATGACATCGCTCTCGCCTATCATCTCTCCGTTTACTCGAATTCGTTCTCTGAAACTTACCAAGTGGGGCGATGTGTATAACCCGACTTTGTAACCTGCGGCTTGCAAAATGGAAGCCAAGGTGTGCGATACGGAGCCTTTGCCATTTGTGCCGGCTACATGTATCGTTTTAAAAGCTTTGTGCGGACTGTTGCAGTGTTTGTCTAAAGCCAATGCATTGTCAATTCCGGGCTTAAAAGCTCGAGCTCCGACTTTCTGAAATGCCGGGAACTGATTATAAAGATATTCTATAACTTCACTATATTCCATCTCGTTGTGTAATAATGAGACAAAGGTAATATTTATTTGTTACCTTTGCGTCATGAAACAGATATACTTAACATTTCTCTTGCTTGTGTCTTCTGTAATGTCGTTGACGGCTCAGCAAGACAGCATCACATTTCGCAAGACAGGATTTTCGTTTGGAGCGTTGCCAGTTGTGGCTTATGACAATGATTTAGGCTTCCAATATGGAGTGCTGACAAATCTCTATTGGTATGGTGATGGCTCTGCCTTCCCGCGTTACAATCACTCTCTTTATCTTGAGGTGAGTCGTTATGTGGCAGGGACGACTCTTGCACGAGTTTATTACGACTCGCATAAGCTCATACCCGGAGTACGAACAACGGCAGATTTCACTTTCTTCAACGATTTGGCTCTTGATTTTACCGGATTTAATGGCAATGAGTCTCGTTATGACAAGGCCTTCGCAGAAGAGGAGTCTCCGGAGTATATTTCGCGCATATTCTATAAACATGAACGACAGATGATACGCTTTATGTTCAACGTTCGTAAGAATCTCAACGACCGCTCGCCGCTTTACTGGCTTGCCGGACTTACAGCGTTCAATATGGATATAGGTCCTACGCAACGCAACAAACTCAAAGAGGAGGTGACGGATACACCTACGCTTTATGAGAATTTTTGCGCTTGGAATGTTATCAGACCAGAGGAACAAGACGGCGGGTTTAACACATATCTCAAAGCCGGCTTCGGTATAGACACCCGCAATAATGAGGCTTTTCCTACCAAAGGAGTATGGACGGAACTGCTTTTTGCGTATTCGCCATCATTGCTTTCCAATGACAATCATGACTATGGCAAGGTGACAATCTATCATCATCAGTATTTCAATCTGCATAAGGAGAAACTTGTCTTGGCATATCGTTTGGGACTTCAACATAAGTTGTGGGGAGACACACCGTTTTATCTTTTGCCTCATTGGAATACGACACTATTGAGGTCTGCAACGTCGCAGGGCTTGGGCGGAGCAAAGACCATGCGAGGTGTTAAGCGTAATCGCATTGTGGGTGATGGCTCGTTCCTTGCAAATATCGAGATGCGATACGTCTTCTTTGACTTCATGGTCAAGGGACAGAATATCTCCGTCGGTACAAATCTCTTCGCAGACTTTGGCATGGTGACACAGAAATATGATTTTGACGAAGAGAAAGTGCCCGAGATGATGCGTTCGTTGGTATTTACTGACGAGAACGAGAAACTTCATACAAGTGCCGGTATAGGACTTAAGATATCTCTGAATAAGAACTTTACCCTTGCGGCAGATTGGGGAAAGGCTCTTGATGCCAATGATGGCGAATCGGGTTTTTATGTTCAGATGAACTACTTGTTTTGATGACAAAGAAAATGTGCCGGCAATTTAAAGAGTTCGATAAGAAAAATTAATATAAATTTAACGGCTTATAAAATATATTCTTTCGTTGAATCTATTTAGTTTTATATCTTTGTGGCACAATAAAGAACATGTGTTGCAATAAAATACTATATGGAGACGGACAACAAAGGAGATATATTAGATCATATTGGCAGTGAGGAGTATAAATATGGCTTTCATTCTGATATAGAGACGGAGACTATCGGTAAGGGATTGAGTGAAGATGTAATAAGGCTCATATCGCAGAAGAAAGGAGAACCGGAGTTCATGCTTGATTTCCGATTGAAGGCATTTCGTCATTGGCAGACGTTGAAAGTGCCGACGTGGGCACATCTGGACATACCGGAGATAGATTTTCAGGATATCATATATTATGCGTCACCGAAAGCGAAAAAGCAGTTGAACAGCATGGACGAGGTAGACCCTGAGATAAGAGCCACTTTTGACAAACTCGGCATACCATTGGAAGAGCAGAAAGTGCTGTCAAATGTGGCTGTAGATGCGGTGCTCGACTCTACATCGGTGAAGACAACATTCAGAGCGACATTGGCAGAGAAGGGTATTATCTTCTGTTCGATAAGTGAGGCGGTGAAGGACTATCCCGAGTTGGTTAAGAGGTATTTGGGGTCGGTAGTACCTCACACCGATAATTTCTACGCAGCGTTGAATGCAGCAGTCTTCAGTGACGGTTCGTTTGTTTATATCCCTAAAGGAGTTCATTGTCCGATGGAGTTGTCGACATATTTCCGTATCAATGCCGTCAATACGGGACAGTTTGAACGAACTCTCATAGTGGCCGACGATGATAGCTATGTTAGTTATCTCGAAGGGTGTACAGCACCTCAGCGCGATGAGAATCAGTTGCATGCCGCCATAGTGGAGATAGTGGTGATGAATAATGCCGAGGTGAAATATTCGACCGTTCAAAACTGGTATCCGGGAGATAAGAATGGCAAAGGAGGAATATATAACTTTGTGACAAAGCGTGGTATCTGTAAGGGAGTCAACTCTAAACTATCATGGACACAGGTAGAGACGGGTTCTGCCATAACGTGGAAATATCCGTCGTGTGTACTGTTGGGAGACGGCAGTGTAGGCGAGTTTTATTCCGTGGCAGTGACCAACAACCATCAGCAGGCAGATACCGGAACCAAGATGATACACTTGGGCAAAAACACCAAGAGTACCATCATCAGCAAGGGCATCTCGGCAGGAAGAAGTCAAAACAGTTATCGCGGATTGGTTAAAGTCTCAAAGAATGCCGACGGTGCGCGTAACTTCTCGCAGTGTGACTCGTTGCTCATGGGTGATAAGTGCGGAGCGCATACATTCCCGTACGCCGATATCAACAACCCCACAGCACAAGTGGAGCATGAAGCGACAACATCAAAGATAAGCGAAGACCAGATATTTTACTGCAATCAACGCGGCATATCGACAGAAGACGCCATCGGCCTTATTGTCAACGGATACGCAAAGGAGGTGCTTAACAAGTTGCCGATGGAATTTGCCGTAGAGGCACAGAAATTACTGCAAATATCGCTTGAGGGTAGTGTTGGATAGCGAAAGAAGCAAAAGAACAAGAAAAACAGAGTAAAATGTTAAAGATAGAGAACTTGTACGCCACAATAGATGGCAAGGAGATTTTAAAAGGACTCAATTTGGAGATAAAGCCGGGAGAAGTTCATGCCATAATGGGTCCTAATGGTGCAGGTAAATCAACCCTTTCGGCTGTTTTGGCAGGCAATCCGGCATATACAGTGACGGGAGGAAAAGTGACATTCAACGGTAAAGATCTCTTGTCAATGTCGCCTGAAGACCGCGCAAACGAAGGGTTGTTTCTTTCATTTCAATATCCTGTAGAGATACCCGGAGTGAGCATGACAAACTTTATGCGTGCCGCCGTCAACGGCAAACGACGTTATAGAGGCGAAGAGCCACTTTCGGCAAGCGACTTCCTCAAAATGATGCGAGAAAAGAAAAAGGTCGTAGAGATTGACTCTAATCTGACAAACCGCTCTGTGAATGAAGGATTCTCGGGTGGAGAGAAGAAAAAAAACGAAATATTCCAAATGGCAATGTTGGAGCCGACATTGCGCATACTCGACGAAACGGACTCGGGACTTGACATAGATGCTTTGCGTATCGTGGCAGGAGGAGTGACAAAATTGAAGACGGAAAACAACTCCACTATCGTCATCACACACTACCAACGATTGTTGGATTACATAGTGCCGGACTTTATTCATATTCTCTACAATGGTCGTATCGTAATGACAGGACCTAAAGAACTTGCTCTCGAGTTGGAAGAGAAAGGTTACGACTGGATAAAAGAGAAGTTTAAAGATTAAACATTGCTATGAGCGAACAGGCTAATAACATGGATAAGAACAACGAACTTACTGCGTCGGTCGTGCAGAATAATGTATGTAAAGTTAATCTCGACGAAGCCGTGGACAATGTGCCCATATGGCGCATAGCGGAGAGCCAGACCGCAGAGTTGGTTTGTGAAGCTCTTGCCGGCTCGATGTACAATGTGTGTGTCGAGAAAGACGTGACAGCACAATTGACAGTAGAATACAACGATAAGAGTCTGGCCGATAATGTCCGTTTTGTTATCGATATTATGTCCGGAGCGAAAGCCGATTTGGCGTTCGTGCAGAATATGTCGAAGGGCGGAAGAACATTATTGTCAATAGAAATCAACGTGCATGACAATGCGCAAGTGTCTTTCTCGACGGTGATATTAGGCCAAGATTCCACGGACAATGATATAGTTGTCAATATGAAAGGAGAACATTCTGAGGCAACAATCAACGGCTTGTATATCCAGAGTGGCAAATCTTGTACAAATGTTCATGTGCGAATGAATCATGACGTGCCACATTGCAAAAGTGCGCAACTCTTCAAAGGTGTAGTGGGCGATGAGGCGCAATGTGCTTTCAGCGGTCTTATAAAAGTTGCTCCCGATGCACAAAAGACAGAGGCATATCAGACAAATCGCAATATGTTGCTCTCGGATAAAGCCCGTGTGAAGGCAGAACCGCATCTCGAGATATATGCAGACGATGTAAAATGTTCGCACGGTGCAACGACAGGACAGTTAGACTCACAACAACTCTTTTATATGCAACAGCGTGGCATAGACATCGACACAGCAAGACAGTTGCTTATGGCGGCTTTTGCCTCGGAAGTTGTGTCGAAAATACCCATCGCTCGTCTCCGAGAAGAACTGTCGGTTCAACTAACCAATGTAGAAGATTAGCAATGTACGATATAGAGAGCATACGAGCACAATTTCCCATACTGACAGAGACAGTACACGGCAAACCGTTGGTATATCTCGATAATGGCGCAACAACACAGAAACCACAATGCGTGTTAAATACCATGATGGATATATACATGCACAAGAACAGCAATGTACATCGTGGTGTGCACTATCTGAGCAATGTCTGTACCGATATTCATGAACATGCACGTCGTGTAGTGGCCCGACATCTCAATGCAGAAAGCGAACGAGAGATAATCTTCACACGAGGAACTACCGAAGCTATCAACCTGCTTGCATTCTCCTTCGGTGAGACATATTGCAAAGCAGGCGATGAAATAGTCATCACGGCAATGGAACACCATGCCAATATCGTGCCATGGCAGATGTTATGCGAAAGAAAAGGAATGACATTGCGTGTAGCTCCGATAAGCGACAAAGGAGAGCTTCTTACAGACGAGATGTTTGCACTGTTTAACGAGAAAACACGCCTTGTAGCAGTGGCTCATATCTCAAATGTCATGGGAACGGTCAATCCGGTGGAGGAGATAATAGCCAAAGCACATCAAATGAACATTCCCGTCATAATAGATGCAGCTCAAAGTATGCCACACAAACGAATCGACGTAAAAACATTGGACTGCGACTTTCTGGTTTTCTCGGGTCATAAGATGTATGCACCAAATGGTTCGGGTGCTCTCTATGGGAAGGAACATTATTTGGCGGAGATGGTGCCGTATCATGGCGGTGGCGAGATGATAGACAAAGTAACGTTTGAAAAGACAACATACAACACATTGCCATATAAGTTTGAAGCCGGGACTCCGGACTATGTGGCTGTCGCCGGACTATCTGCCGCTATAGAATTTATCAACGGCATAGGGCTTGACGCCATAGAGGCACATGAAAAGAAACTGCTACGCTATTGCATGGAGAAGTTGTCGGAGATAGAAGGCATACGTTTCATAGGCGAAGCACAACATCACTCCGGCGCAGTATCGTTTTTGGTGGGCAATATTCACTTTTACGACATGGGAATGATACTCGACAAGATGGGCATTGCCGTTAGAACCGGACACCATTGTGCTCAGCCACTTATGAGTCGCATGGGCATAGGAGGCACGGTGAGAGCGTCGTTTGGAATGTACAACACCATGGAGGAAGTAGACAAACTTGTAGAAGGAGTGAAACGTGTGAAAATGATGTTTTAGATAATACGAAATAGAAAACATAAGTAAACCAATATATAAAAATGTCGATAAACGAGATACAAGAAGAGATAATTGCAGAATTTGCAGATTATGACGATTGGATGGATAAATATTCATATCTGATAGAGTTGGGAAACGATATGCCGGCTTTTCCTGATGAACATCGCAGAGAAGAGAATATCATCGAAGGTTGTCAGAGTACGGTGTGGATACACGCCGAGAAAGATACTGACGGAAAAGTGATTTATCAGGGAGATGCAGATGCCATAATCGTCAAAGGAATAGTTGGTTTGCTCATTCGCGTATTGTCCGGACACACGCCCGAAGAGATACTCGATACAGAATTGTACTTCATCGACAAGGTCGGATTTAAAGAAAATCTGACACCGACGCGTTCAAATGGACTCCTTGCCATGGTGAAGCAGATGAAGATATACGCCGCACAATACAAAGAATAAGCAAGAGAACGAAGGTTTTAACCAAAATGAAGATTACATTATGACGATGGAACGTCGCATTATAGACGCACTTAAAACGATATATGACCCGGAGATACCGGTTGACATTTACAATTTGGGACTTATCTACCAGATTGAAGTTGAGGAAGGCAGTAAGGTCAGAGTGTTGATGACACTCACTTCGCCCAATTGTCCTGTGGCAGAGAGTTTGCCGGAGGAGGTCATGGAGAAACTCAAGAACATCGAGGGCGTGACAGATGTAGAGGTTAATTTGACATTTGATCCACCATGGGGAAAGGAAAACCTCACAGAAGAAGCACGTTTGGAATTAGGATTGTTGTAAAACGTCATAATCTTCTCGGTTGACGATAAAGTGAAATGTGTCAACCGAGAATTTTTAATAGCATTCGGAGGAAGTAAAAAGAGGAAAAGAATCCGAAGAATGCATGATACAATGAATAAAATGAAAAAATTAGTTTTTAGTTTGGCAGCTGTAGCTATGGCTGCGGTAGCAAGTGTGAATGTTTACAATGTAAATGCGAACGCAGTTGAGATGTCGGACCTCCAGAAGGAGAATGTAGAGGCTTTGGCAGGTGGCGAGAAGAAGATAAAACCTTGTCGTGTTACAGAAGGTAGAACAAAGAAGAAAGAGACTCCAATTGAAATTATATGTCCGGTGAGTAAGGTAAAATATATTTGGTGTCAGACAAACGGGAGCAAAGCATGTAGACCGATATCTTGTCAACATTTAAATGATAATATATACGCGGAATGATTTAAATAAACGTTAAACATAACGAGAGAGAAAGTGTACTTCTCTCTCGTTGCTTAATTTGAAAATGTATGAAAAATTATGTTTTGCTTTTTGCTGTGATTCTTTTGGTGTCATGCAATCCAAGAGAAGAAAAAGAGAGTTGTGATGTTGTGGATTTGACTCCATTTCAGAATGAAGAAGTCAGTGATGATATTGTTCAATATGTTGAAGATGTTCAACTTATGGCATTTGAAACATCGGATTCATGTTTGATAATGGGTTATCCTCAACATATTGTTGTAGACGATGATAGGATTGTCATTGAAGAGAATCAGGTTTCAATGCAACCGGTAAAGATATTTGACAGGAAAGGTCAATTTATAGCATCGGTAGATATCGGACAAGGACCGGGAGAAGTTTCAAGGATATATGCTATGGCTGTAGATAGAAAACAGAGACAGATTTTGGTATATCATTATGAGGGGATTATGCATTATGATTATGATGGGAAGTATATCAAGGATGATAAAATGGATTTAGGGTTCCATCAATTTGAAGTACATGGAGATGAATTGGTGTTTATAGTAGCTGGGCATCAAACGAATGAGACGTTGGGTGAAAATGGCGGGTATAAGGTTTATGTGATGGATCGAGAGTACAATGTAAAGAGTTTCAACCATCCTATAGAGGTTGACCTTCGTTTTGAAAAACAGAGATCTATTTTTCAAACGGATGATAAGGTAGTATATATCAAAGATTTTGACGATACGGGTTATTATTACCGAGATGGAGAGTATGGGAAATTGTTCACGCTGAGGTACGATAATTTTTTTGCTGATGGTTATCCGAAATCTGAAGAGGAGATAGAAAGTGTCGTGGAGACAATGAAAAGAAGAGATGGATATTATATTGAATTGTATGGTGAGAATGAAACACATCAGTTTTTCAGAATTAGCAATTTATATGGTCGGAAAATGGTATCGGCATATAGAGATAAGAGAAGCGGACATGTCAAAGGAAGTTTGATTACGTATGACGAGAGTATAGATAATCCTAATTTTAAAGCAATATTTCCTTACAATTCATACAAAGATTATTTCTGTACAATGATGGATCCGGGAGTAGCAGAAACATATTTGAAAGAGTTGTCATCATTGTTATCTGACGAAGAGAAAAAGATGTTGGAAAACATTTCAGAAGAGAGTAATCCTTTACTGCTAATGTATAAGCTGAAGGAATTCTAAGGTGATGAGTTATTAAGATGTAGTAAAATTACTAATGAAAAAGAGAGATTTAGTTCTTTTGGGGAAGAGGTAAATACAAGATTCAACGTCATTTACAGATAATTAACATGTGTTAACACCTCCGTTTTTTTTTTATCTTTGTAACGTTTTTTAACGTCGAATGGGGATAAAAAGGGTATGCAAA
The DNA here is from genome assembly GCA_937892255.1 of uncultured Bacteroidales bacterium. Taxonomy (GTDB): domain Bacteria; phylum Bacteroidota; class Bacteroidia; order Bacteroidales; family Marinilabiliaceae; genus W3P20-009. The sequence goes on from CALAUL010000010.1 coordinate 9,946, forward strand.
ACATAAAGAAAAGCGAG
>CALAUL010000011.1 GCA_937892255.1 uncultured Bacteroidales bacterium
ATGGTTGACTCATTCATCTCAGCAGTTGACGTAAATAATAGAATAGTAACGTTCGAGTTGCCCGAGGGTCTTCTCGACTTATAGACGATAGTAACAAAGATGGTAACACAAGAACAGATAAAGGACCTAACCACACGTTGTTCGGCATTGGAAAAGTATCTCGATATAGAGCGACGCAAGATAGAACTTGAAGAAGACGAGATGCGAGCATTGGCTCCCGGCTTTTGGGACGATGCGAAGAAAGCCGAGGCTCATATGAAGAAGGTCAAGGAAAACAAGAAATGGATAGAGGGACATAAGGAAGTCTCAAGAGCTGTTGAAGAGTTGCAATTGGCTTTCGACTTTGTGAAAGACGGAATAGCAAGTGAAGAGGAGCTTGATGAGGCGTATGCCAATGCACTTAAACTGATGGAGGATATAGAACTTGCCAACATGCTCCGACGAGAGGAAGACCAACTTGGAGCAGTTGTTAAGATAGTAGCAGGTGCAGGAGGAACAGAGAGTCAGGACTGGGCACAGATGTTGTATCGACTATATACACGTTGGTGTGAGAGTAAAGGGTATAAGATGACGGTAACCAACTACCAAGAGGGTGACGAGGCAGGCATCAAAACTGTCACTATGCAAGTAGAAGGTGATACAGTATATGGCTATCTTAAGAGTGAAAATGGCGTTCACCGTCTTGTTCGTGTCTCACCATACAATGCGCAAGGCAAACGCATGACCTCTTTCTCTTCGGTCTTTGTGACTCCTCTTGTAGATGATACTATAGAGGTGCAAATCAACCCAGCAAATATCTCGTGGGATCTATTTCGTTCGGGTGGAGCAGGTGGACAGAACGTCAACAAAGTAGAGACGGGTGTACGTTTGCGTTATAAGTATAAAGACCCTGATACAGGCGTAGAGGAAGAGATACTTATAGAGAACACAGAGACACGTTCGCAGCTTGACAACAGAGAGAATGCTATGCGTCTCTTACGTTCGCAACTATATGATAGAGAACTCAAACGTCGCATGGCGGCACAAGCAAAGATAGAAGCTGGTAAGAAGAAAATAGAGTGGGGTTCGCAGATACGCAGTTATGTCTTTGACGACAGACGAGTGAAAGACCACCGCACCAACTATCAGACATCAAACGTTCAGGCAGTCATGGACGGAGATATAGATGCATTCATAAAGGCCTATCTCATGGAGTTTGGCGGTGATGAGGTTTAACAAATAGACATTGCTATGGAAGATAATATAAGCTATAGTGAGGAGCGAATGATATTGCGCACCGAGAAACTTGTAAAGAAATATGGCAGTCGTACAGTTGTTGACGGTCCTTCTATTCAAGTTCAACAAGGCGAGATAGTCGGTCTGCTCGGTCCTAACGGAGCAGGTAAGACAACGACATTCTACATGACAGTGGGACTCATCGAGCCTAATGATGGTCACATCTGGCTAAATGATACAGAGATAACCAAATATCCTGTTTATCGTCGTGCGCAATGCGGAATAGGTTACTTAGCACAGGAAGCATCGGTGTTTCGTACATTGAGTGTGGAGGACAACATATCGGCAGTGCTTGAGATGACGAAGTTTCCAAAAGCATATCAGAAACAGCGTTTAGAGGAACTCATTGAGGAATTTGGTTTGGGACATATTCGTAAGAGCAAGGGTATACAGCTTTCGGGTGGAGAGCGTCGACGCACAGAGATAGCGCGAGCCTTGGCTATCAATCCGAAGTTTATAATGTTGGACGAACCATTTGCAGGTGTTGACCCTATTGCGGTATATGATATACAGAAGATAGTGGCGAAGTTGAAAGACAAGAATATAGGTGTACTCATTTCGGACCATAATGTGGGTGAGACATTGGCAATATGTGATAGAGCGTACATACAAGTGTCGGGTAAGCTCTTCAGAGCCGGAACGGCTGAAGAACTTGCGGCTGACGAACAAGTGCGTCGTGTGTATTTGGGTAATGACTTTATCCTTCGCAGACGAAACTTCAACGACTGATACTTCAATATGATATAAAAACAAAAGAAGCAAAGTATATACCTTTGCTTCTTTTGTTTTTATAGAGCTCTACCTTTAGAAGGAACGCAACTCTTTTAGTAATATATCGTTCTCATCTGGAGTACCAATGGTGATACGCAAACAATTGTTGCATAGAGTCACGCTATTGCGGTTGCGGACTATGACGCCTCTGTTCATCAGTTCGTTGTAGATAGCAGTGGCGTCAGTCACTTTGACAAGAACGAAATTTGCATCGCTTGGGTGGACAATCTTTGTGATAGGCAAAGAAGCTATCGCCTCAGCGACGCGTTTTCTCTCTTCGTTGAGAAGAGCCACACGTTGATTTTTTATCTTTTCATCGTCCAGCATCTTCTTTACGAACTCTTGAGTGAGCAAGTTGATGTTGTATGGGTACTTCACCTTGTTGAAGAAGTTAATTATCTCCTCAGAGGCGAAAGCCATGCCACAACGGACAGACGCCATTCCCCATGCTTTGGAGAACGTTTGTAGGACTATCACGTTAGGTAGAGAGTCGAGCCTTTCAAGCCAAGAAGCTTCACTGGCAAAGTCAATATAAGCTTCATCGATAACCACAATGCCATCGAAAGAGTCAATAATCTTGAGCATTTCGTCTCTGTTGAGCAAGTTGCCGGTGGGGTTGTTTGGAGAGCAAAGGAAGATGACCTTTGTCTTGTCGTCGGTACGGTTCAACACCTTGTCGGCGCAAAGCGAGTAGTCGTCATTGAGAAGTACCTTGCGGTATTCGACATTGTTGACATCGGCACATACTTCGTACATTCCGTAAGTAGGGTCAATAGCAACGATGTTATCCTCTTTAGGTTCGCAGAAGATACGAATGATGAGGTCTATCGGTTCATCGCTACCATTGCCTAACATTATCTGTGTCGGTCTGACGCCTTTTATAGAAGCTATTTTCTCTTTAACTTCCCATTGCAGAGGGTCGGGATAGCGATTGTACGGACTGCCAAAAGGGTTTTCGTTGGCATCGAGAAAAGTAGAAGCTTCGCCCTTAAACTCACTTCTTGCGCATGAGTATGGCTTAAGTGCGAATATGTTGGGTCTGACTAATTGTTCTAAAGTCTTCTTCATGTCTTAGTGTATTATGAGTTTGCTAAACGTCGTAGTGTCATAGCGTTGCGATGAGCAAAGAGCTCTTCGTTCTCAGCCATTGTCTCTACTATCTCTGCAATGTTTTTTAATCCTTGAGGTGTTATCTCTTGATATGTCATCTTTTTACGGAAGCTATCAAGGTTAACTCCGCTGTAAGCGTGAGCATAGCCACTTGTTGGTAATGTATGGTTTGTACCTGAAGCATAGTCACCTGCGCTCTCTGGAGTCAGATGACCAAGGAATAGCGAACCTGCATTGACTATACGGTCAGCTATCTGCATGTAGTCTTTAGTGGAGATGATGAGGTGTTCTGGTGCATATTCGTTGGTTATATCTATCACCTCCTCAAGGTCGCGAACTACGATGATACGGCTATGTTCGAGTGATTTTTCAGCCAATGCTATACGTGGTAGTTCTTTTACTTGACGTTCTACTTCACACAGAACATCTTGTGCCAATGCTTCGCTTGAAGTGATGAGTATGGCTTGGCTATCAGCACCATGTTCGGCTTGAGAAAGGAGGTCAGCAGCAACGAATGCGGGGTTGGCTGTCTCATCAGCTATAACCTCTACCTCTGAAGGTCCGGCAGGCATGTCGATAGCAACATCACGTAGACTCACCTCTTGTTTTGCAGCTGTCACGTATTGATTGCCCGGTCCGAATATCTTGTAAACCTTAGGTACAGACTCTGTGCCATAAGCCATAGCAGCGATGGCTTGTACGCCTCCTATCTTAAATATTTTACTTACACCAGCTACCTTTGCTGCATAGAGTACAGCAGGGTGAATTTTGCCATTTTTCGATGGAGGCGAGCAGAGGACGATTTCCGAGCAGCCTGCTATTTGTGCTGGTACAGCAAGCATGAGGACAGTAGAGAAGAGGGGAGCTGTGCCTCCGGGAATATAAAGGCCAACCTTTTGTATTGGCATAGCACGTTGCCAACATTTCACACCGGGCATCGTTTCAACGGTAGGCAGTTCTTGATCTTGTGCAGCATGGAAACGTGCTATGTTGTCCTTCGCAGCACATATAGCACTTTTTAGTTCAGTGCTTATTAGATTCTCGGCCTCTTCTATCTCGGTAGCGCTGACACATAGGGAGTCAAGTTCTACCTTGTCAAATTTGAGTTCGTACTCCTTGACAGCAACGTCACCACGTGTGCGAACGTCATTAAGCACGCCTCTCACCGTCTCTGTCAGACTGCTGTTGTCAAATGCAGGACGAGCAAGTAGTTCTGCCCATTGGTCTTTGTTTGGGTACTTTATTATCTTCATGTTTGTTACTTCGCTATTAGTTTGTTGTTGATAATATACACACCTTTTGGTAGTGTCTTTATCTCAGCAGGTGTGGTGTTACGTTTGATGAGGACTCCGCTTAGTGAGTAGACATCTGTATTTGACGACTCGTCTATTTGTGTGGACGGGGTGATAGCCGTTGAGTTTTCTACGTAGCCTATCAGAGCTAATCTGAAGCCTGTGTATGTATTTGTTTGTGATGGAGATTGATATTCGCGTTCGTATATTTTTGTGTACTTAGCAGCGCTTCCGAAGTGTCCACCACGTACTATGATATACTGAGCCTCAGTTGTTACAATGGGATCTTTTTTGTTGGGAAAGCCATCGTAACTATTGAAGTAATAGTCTGCACACCATTCTTGTGCGTTTCCAGACATGTCGTAGAGCCCGAGTGCATTAGGTTTTAGTTGACCAACTGGATTAAGTACGTCTTTGGAGTTTTCTCGTGTCCAGGCTACTTCTTTAGATGTATTTGAGCCTGCATACAAAGTCTGTGTGTTGTAAATACCTCCGCGAGCTGCATATTCCCATTGAGCTTCAGATGGTATGGTGAAATATGCGCCATTGAGTACGTCTTTTAACATGTTATTGAGAGTGTATACTAATTCCAAGCAGTTGTAGTAGGATATGTAGTATACAGGGTAGTTGTCTCCTGTACCTATGCCGTTATCAACTTTAAGCAACTCTTCACCCAAGGCAGCTTTCCATAGTTCTTGTGTCACTTCGTATTTGCCGATGTGAAATGTCGATAGTTCAACATTATGAACAGGACAAGCTGTGTTGACATACTGAGAAATCTCAGCGTCGTAGTTAGGCAATGTAGCATCATCACGTTGACCACCCATGTAGAATGAGCCACCTTTTACTTTCACCATTTCAAAAGATACACCGTTGATAGTGAATGTCTGAGCAAATGCTGTTGTGGAACATGCAAGGATGGCCAATGTAGTTAATGCTTTCATGTCTGTAATATTCTAAATGATGTGTATATCTGTTTGGTTAGAGAATCATCTTCTCTATAGGCATTACCAATATACCTTCTGCACCAAGTTGTTTAAGCTTGCCGATGATTTCCCAGAAGTGTTTTTCTTCAAGTACTGAGGCTAATGATGACCAACCATCTGTTTTGAGAGGTGTAACAGTTGGAGCTTTCATGCCCGGGAGAAGTTCTGTGGCGGCGGCTATCTTGTCGTTAGGTATATTTACGACTATGTACTTTTTGCCTTCGGCATTCTTATATGAATCGAAACGGAAAAGGAGTTCATCGAGAATAGCCTTTTTCTCTTGCGACAAGTTCTTGTTACCTATGAGGATAGCTTCGGAGTTCATCACCACTTCGACCTCGGCGAGGTTGTTAGAAACGAGAGTCGAGCCAGATGATACTATATCGAAAATACAGTCAGCCAAACCGATGCCTGGAGCTATCTCTACAGAGCCTGTTATGACATGTATCTCGGCAGAGATATTGTTCTTATCGAGGAAGCGTTTGAGTATGCCCGGGTATGAAGTGGCAATTTTCTTTCCATTAAACCACTGTACGCCAGGATATTCAATAGCCTTTGGAATAGCCAATGAAAGGCGACATTTGCTAAAGTCAAGACGTTTGATGATGTCAGCAGCTTCCTGCTTTTCTTCATATTCGTTTTCTCCAACGATACCTACATCAGCTATGCCACTTGCAACAGCTTGTGGAATATCATCGTCGCGAAGGTAAAGAATCTCTACAGGGAAGTTTTTTGCTGGAACGAGAAGTGTTCGTTTAGATGATTCTACCTTGATGCTTGACTCGCGAAGCATTGTCATTGTCTCTTCAAAGAGACGGCCTTTAGCCTG
>CALAUL010000012.1 GCA_937892255.1 uncultured Bacteroidales bacterium
GTGTGGGGGGGGGGGTAAAATGCTGTATATCAACAACTTCTAAGAAATTATCTTTCCTTATATAACTATCAAGATTCATTTTAATTTTACTTCATGTTTTTATATCATGGCAAATGTAGTTATATTTTTCATTGCGAACAAAATATTTTCACAAAATCATTGTTTAATATTGCATCTCTATCTCATTTCTTTGTTGTATCTTTGACGCCAATTTACAACAATAACAAGATGAAAGCACAAATTCTTATCATATCACTATTCATTTTTATATCAACCTCGCTCTATGCCAATTCCGTCTCGGACTCACTCCGCAGAACAATCTTTATTACAGCCAAAGGCGATGTAGGCATGATTATCAACACCAACGACTTCCTCAACGGACTTAACGCTCACAAGCAAAAACTTAAACACTTCTCGGCTTATTCGCTTGGAATAGGTTGGCAAACAACAGGCAAAAAAGAGTGGGAACAAATACAGAAACTACCCTCGTTCGGTGTATCTGTATATACTGCAAAATTAGACCATAACGAAGAAATCGGACAACCTATTTCCGTCTTCGGATTTTACAAAGGTACGATGTGGAACAACGAGGCTCACTCTTTAAAATACAACATCGACCTCGGATTGGCTTTTAATTGGAAAGCATTTGACAAACATACAAACCCCTACAATATCACTATCGGTTCTCCGGTAACAGTTCACCTCGGATTAGCATTGGAATACAACTACACCATCGACAAACAATTCATCATAGGTATAGGAGCCGGAGCTACACATTTCTCTAATGGTGCTATACGAAAACCAAATAAAGGTCTTAACCTCATATCTCCGTATGTACGACTGAGTTACCTTATGAACAAACCACAACAAGCACCATTACTCAACAACTTCGGACGAAAAAAAGGACACGAATTGTTTGCTACCGTCGGCATGGGACTAAAACGCTCCGAATGCGACACCGTCCAATACCCTCAACTGGACCACGAAATACAAATGGGAGCCAAATACATGATGTCATCATTGCAGTTAGGCTATCTGCGTCAGTATGGACATAAAGGGAAATTCGGAGCCGGATTGAGTGTCATATATGACGAATGGCTTGGTTCGTCGCTACGCCCTGTCGACAACGATGTAGAGGTCATAAAAGGCGAAACAGAAAAACGTTTTACATTGGGAGGCTTTGTCGCTCACGAATTGCTCATCGACAAACTATGTGTACATGTACAACTTGGCGCATATTTTCTCACACCGTCAGACATCGAACAGTCTAAACCTAAATTTTTCCAACGCGCCGGCGTGAAATATCTCCTTCCTTGGAATACCTTCGTCGGAGTGAACATCTATGCTCACAAACTTTCAAAGGCAGACTTCATTGAGTGGAACATAGGCTACCGACTGCCTTGGAGCGAAAAAGTTGTCTTGAAATAAGAAGCCAACAGAATAATTCCGTATATCCGAACAACAGCCCAACAATATCCTTAGAAACGACAATACAAATACAAACCAAGCTCGCTCCATCAAATACATAATAAATATATGTGAACGATTTTAGTACAAATGAGTAACCTATACAAATAAAAAAGGGTGCAACATCATTGCTGCACCCTTATAATATCAGATTATCCTAACAGGAGACTATCCAAGGAATGATATCAAGATACCTGCTGCTACAGCTGAACCAATAACGCCAGCCACGTTGCTTGACATACAGTAGTTGAGCACATGGTTACGTGGGTCATACTTCAATGCGATGTCATTAGCTACACGCGAAGCCATAGGCACAGCTGAAAGACCTGTTGCTCCAATAAGTGGATTGATTTTCTTCTTTGAGAACAAATTGTATATCTTCGCAAGCATGATACCTCCAAAGATAGAGAAACCAAATGCACAGAAGCCACCAGCTACAATACCAATTGTTTGAAGGTTAAGGAATGCGTCAACAGTCATTGTTGCACCTACTGACAATCCAAGGAAGATTGTTGCAGCGTTCATGATAGTATTTGAAGCAGCATCAAACAGACGTGATGTGTTCGAACCTATCTCCTTAACTAAGTTACCAAACATAAGCATACCTACAAGCGAAACAGCATCTGGTACTATAATAGCCACAATTGTTGTCACTGCTATAGGGAAGATAATCTTCAATGCACGCATATTCTTAAACTCCTGCTTATTAGGATACAACTTATCCTGTTCCTTCATGTTGATCATGAGTTCCTTCTTTGAGCAAGTTAATTTAACCACCAAAGGCACGATCACTGGCACAAGAGCCATGTACGAATAAGCTGCAATCGCAATAGGACCCAAGAGATGAGGCGCGAGTTTGATAGTTGTAAATATAGCCGTTGGGCCGTCTGCACCACCAATGATAGCAAGCGAAGCTGCCTCTTTCATTGTGAAGAAGTTACAAGCTACAAGCAACACTGAGAAGATACCAAACTGTGCTCCTGCTCCAAAGATAGCAAGCTTCAAGTTACGAAGCATAGGACCGAAGTCAGTCAATGCACCTACTCCCATGAAGATAATAGGCGGAAGCAAACCTGACTTGATAAGGGCATAATACAAGAAGTTCATTATACCGAGGTCATGTGCTATCTCAGGCAAAGACATCTCATATACATTTTTCGCTACCTCTACACCATCTTTCACGTAATGCACTAAGCCCTCACCATCAGCACCCAAGACGCCCATACCACCGCCTGGGAAGTTAGCAATAAGGACACCAAAAGCAATAGGCACGAGAAGCAATGGCTCAAACTCCTTCTTGATACCAAGATAGAGCAATACGAAAGCCAAAGCATACATAATCAAGAATGATGGCTGATCGATGATGGCATCAAGTGCCGTCATACCATATATCTTACTAAATATATCTCCCATACTCTCCTTTATTTAATCTTCATCAATACATCATCTTCAGACACTGATGCTCCACTTTGGAAACATATCTCTGTTATAACACCATCTTGCTCTGCTGCTATAGCGTTAAACGTTTTCATTGCCTCAATGTAACATACTGTCTGACCTTTCTTAACCATATCTCCCACCTTAACAGCTGCATCGCCAGAGTTCCTTACGAGGTAGAACTTACCCTCAAGAGGAGAAGCGAGTTCGTTGCCCTCGCCTGGAGTTGCTGCTGCAGTAGCTGCTGGTGCTGATGTTGCAGAAGTTGCAGTTCCATCATTTGCACCTATAGTGACGTTGTACTTCACACCATTTACATCGACAGTAACGACTTGTGGGAACGACATCGAACCACCCTGATTAGCCTCAGCCTTACGTTTTTCAAGATCTGCCTCAAAATCAGCTTTAGCCTTACCACTCTTATATGCTCTATACTGCTGTGGGTGCATAGCAAGTTCGAAGAGTTCTTCCTCGTCTTCGCCTAATTCCCAACCATTCTCCTGCATCTCAGCACGGAAGGTATCAAGAGCGTCAGGATAGTTGTCCTGTGGGTTTTCTGTGTGGAACTCACGTCCCTGTTCCTTAGCCTTCTCTATAAGTTCTGGAGCCAAAGGACCAGGCAAGTTACCAGACTTACCCAACATCATATCCCAAATATCATCTGCTATCATTGACCAACGCTCCTTACCTTTTTCCATCTGAATGACATTCATCAATGCCATATTCTTAACATACTGACTAAATGGCGTCACAAGACAAGGATAACCCATCATAGGCCATACATACTTAACCTCGTCAAAGAGTTTGATAAGCAATTGGTCTTGTGTGAGTTTTGGTTTACCATTCTTCTCTTTCCACTTATTCAAACCTTCAAGGTTAGTCTCCAAGTCTGTCATAAGAGAACCCATCATACCACCAGGAAGACCAGGACCGATAAGGAGAGAGTTCATTAAGCGGTTACGCTTAGGTATGTAGTAACCCAAGAAGTCATCCATCATCTCTTGAATGAGCGTACGAGCCTCCATATATGCCTCCATGTTAATCTCAGGAACGATGAAACCTGCATCTTTCAACATTGCCTGTACTGCAATGACATCAGCATGTCCTGTTCCCCAAGAGAGAGGTTCCATACCAACATCTACAAAGTCACAACCTGCTTTACATACCTCAAGGATTGTTGCCATTGAGAGACCAGGGCCTGCATGACCATGATATTGTATTGTTATCTGAGGATACTTAGCTTTGATGTTCTTTACTATCTCACCAAGCGACACTGGACGAGCGATACCCGCCATGTCCTTCAAGCATATCTCATCACAACCAGCCTCAATGAGTTCGTAAGCCATGTTGGTGTAATAATCTACGTTGTGAATAGGAGAGAATGTTATACATAGACAGCACTGCGATATCATTCCACCGTCTTTAGCATACTTGATAGAAGGAATGATGTTACGTGTATCATTGAGACCACAGAATGTACGAGCGATGTCTGTTCCTTGTTTTTTCTTTACCTTGTAGAACATCTTACGAACATCAGCAGGCACTGGACTCATACGCAAACCATTCAATGCTCTATCAAGCATATGTGTTTGCATTCCTGCTTCATGAAAGGGCTTAGTCCATTGACGAACTGCCTTATTTGGATTCTCTCCATAGAGAAGATTTACCTGTTCAAAACCTCCACCGTTAGTCTCTACACGTGCAAAACAACCCATCTTAACAATCACTGGAGCTACCTTAAGCAACTGGTCTACACGAGGTACATACTTACCTGACGACTGCCACATATCTCGAAATACGAGACTGAATTTAATCTCTTTTCCCATGTTTATATCGTTATTATGTTTCTTATATTAATAAGACATGTGTTCTACATTTTCTGCATCGAACACTTATCTTTCATTATGCTTTTTCTATCTTTTCTACTTTACCTTTTCCACCTGTAAGCTGAGCTACAGCCTTAGATATAGCCTGTGCAACATCTGGTGCTATAGTTGCCGTTGGAGCCTCTTTAGGTGCAACAACTTCTTCTGGAAAAAACTTATTAACAATGCTCACCAAGGCATTACCAAAAAAGATAATAATGAGCAAGACTACAAAGACCGCACTCATGCCAATACCCATCAGCATCAACGCTTCTAACATATTACCATTCATAGTTTATCAATTATTAAACATTTCTTTATACACCATGCACATACGCACAGTCGTGACAGCGAAGTTAAGATTTTTTTTATATCAATGAAACACTTTCGTATAAAAATATTAAATAAAGTCTATTTATTCGACTTCAAAGCTTTATTTAGATAAAATTTGGTATATTTGCCGAGATAAGCAGACATATAAAAACAATAACACAAAACATAGCAATGAATGTTTCTTATAATTGGTTAAAGAGATATATCAACCTTAACCTTCCTGCGCAAAAAGTATCTGAAACTCTTACTTCTATAGGCTTGGAAGTAGGAAGCGTTGAAGAAGTGCAGTCTATCAAGGGTGGTTTAGAGGGTCTCGTTATTGGAGAAGTCCTCACTTGCGAAGAACACCCAAATTCAGATCATCTTCATGTCACAACAGTAAGTATCGGAGAGGGAGAGCCCTTAGGCATAGTATGTGGAGCTCCTAATGTTGCCGCTGGACAAAAGGTTGTCGTAGCTACAATAGGCACTGTCCTATATGACGGAGATGAGAAATTCACAATAAAACCATCAAAACTCAGAGGTGTGCCTTCTAACGGAATGCTTTGTGCAGCCGACGAAATAGGCATAGGCACAGACCATAATGGTATCATAGTGCTTCCTGACAACGTAAAAGTTGGTACTCTCGCTAAAGACTACTACAACGTTGAAAGTGACACCGTTTTTGAAGTTGATATTACACCTAACCGCATTGACGCCGCTTCTCACTTCGGCGTAGCTCGCGACCTCGCAGCCGCTCTCGGAATAGGTGACAACAATATAACTCTATCAAAACCGTCTGTTGACAACTTTAAAGTCGATGACAATTCTCTAAACATCAACGTTAAGGTTGAAAATACAGACTCATGCCCTCGTTATAGTGGCATATGCATCAACAATGTTGAAGTCAAAGAGTCTCCAGATTGGCTTAAAACGAGTTTGCAAACAATAGGCCTTACTCCTATAAATAATATCGTAGATGTGACTAACTACATATTATTTGCACTCGGACAACCATTACACGCCTTTGACGCAGATAATATAAAAGGCAATCAAATCATCATCAAAAATTGCCCCGCTGGCACTAAGTTCGTCACTCTTGATAGCAAAGAACGTTCGCTACATGAAAATGACCTCATGATATGCAACAGCGAAGAACCAATGTGTATAGCAGGTGTTTTTGGTGGCTTGGAAAGCGGTGTAACAGACAGCACTAAACGTATCTTCCTTGAAAGCGCATACTTCAACCCTGTAAGTGTTCGTAAGACAGCTCGTCGCCAACAGCTTAATACTGACGCAAGTTTCCGTTACGAACGCGGAACAGACCCTAACAATACTGTATACGCTCTCAAATATGCAGCTATGCTCATCAAAGAAGTCGCTGGTGGTACAATATCAAGCGAGATTGTTGATATATACCCGAACCCAATAGAGGACTTTATTGTTGATTTCAATGTTGAACGTTGCAACAAACTCATCGGTAAGGTTATTCCAACTGAGACAATAAAGACTATCCTTGCTAACCTTGAGATAAAGATAGAGAAAGAGAATGGTAACGATTGGACTCTACGTGTCCCACCTTACCGCGTAGATGTCACTCGCGAAGCCGATGTCATCGAAGATATTCTCCGAATATACGGTTACAACAATATTGAGATACCTGAAGAAGTTCACGCAAGTCTTGTCTACGCTGCAAAACCAGACAACAACAAACTCATCAACAATATCGCTCTTCAACTCAATGCTATGGGCTTCCAAGAGATAATGTGCAATACACTCACTAAGTCCGCTTACTTTGAGAACACAGAGAGTTTCCCAAAAGAACAGACTATTGAACTTGCAAACCCTCTCAGCCAAGACCTAAATGCTCTTCGTCAGACCCTTCTGTTTAGTGCATTAGAAGTTGCTCAGCACAACCGTAACAGACGCAATCCAGACCTAAAATTATTTGAAATAGGTAATTGCCATTCATTCGTTGCTGGAGGTGACAAAACAGAACTCAAGAACTACAAAGAAGAACAGCGTTTGTCTATACTTATGACTGGTCTAAAGGCTGAAGCTAATTGGAACACTCCAGCTCAACCAACAACATTCTTCGACCTAAAGTCAACAGTTGAGAATATCATCAATCGACTCGGATTAAACTGGAGTAATATATCAGAAGAGTACCTATCTAACGATATATTCTCTGAAGGCTTGACTCTGTCTGTTGACAAGACGAAGACTCTTGTTAAGTATGGCGTAGTAAACAACAAGATTACTAAACAGTTTGATATCGATGTTCCTGTTTATTATGCAGAGGTTGTAATACCAACACTCTTCGACAAGAGCGCAAAACAAAACAAGATACTTTACACCGAATTACCTAAGTATCCAGAAGTAAAGCGCGACTTAGCTCTTCTCATCAACAAAGATGTCACCTTCGCTCAAATAAAGTCTATAGCTACTCGTACTGAGAAAAAACTTCTTAAGAGAATAGCTCTATTCGATGTTTACGAAGGCAAGAACCTACCAGAAGGCAAGAAGTCATACGCTGTTAGTTTCACTATCCTCGATGAAACAAAGACTCTCCAAGATAAAGAAATAGAAAAGATAATGGAGAAGCTAACTGCTTCTTTCAAGAGAGAGCTTGGCGCAGAACTACGTTAACAGAACGTACTACGAACCACTCTTTATTATCCCTATCCGATAAAGCTTATTCAAAACCATAGAAGGCTTTATCGGATAGTTTTTTGTCCGTATCAAACAGAGCTGAAGACACAAACAGCATCTAAACTGACAAAAGCACGGCTTATCAACGTCCTTTCCATATTTGCACTTTTCACTCTGACTCGACTTTCGGCTCATCAAACTTGTCTTTTCTCTCGACCGACTCACATTTTTTATCCTTTTGTGTCTTTCTGTAAAAAAGATTCTATACATTTGTCAAGACATAATTGAGTTAATAGCGTTTGCTATTGTTTTTTTGGTTTAGAAAATCGCCAATTTTTAGGACCCGAAAAGAACAATGGTAGATGCCTGCGTATAGCGTGGGCATTTTCCTTGTCATGGGTCCGGGTGTTTGGCGATACCTCTAAACCGATAGGGATGTCCACGTTTCTTTATGTGATTTCCCAACAGACGATAGCGACCTTGATTTTATAACCAAAACTCTAACAGATATGGATTTCAAAGATTCTATCAAAAGGCTTGCAGAGAATTTCGAAAGCCTTAAAGACAAAATCCTCACAGAGGAAGCTACAAAAACTTCTCTTATTCTACCTTTCATCAACGCTTTAGGGTACGACATTTTCAACCCTCGCGAGGTTCTACCGGAGATGTGCTGTGACATAGGCACTAAAAAAGGCGAGAAAATCGACTACGCCATTCTTCAAGATGATGAACCCATTATCCTCATCGAGTGCAAACATTGGCAACAGAACCTTTCACTCCACGAAAATCAACTACTACGCTACTTCGGCGTATCAAAAGCTAAATTCGGCGTACTGACTAACGGACTGACCTACAAATTCTACACTGACCTTGCCGTTCCAAATCTTATGGATGAGAAGCCTTTCTTGGAGATAAACATTCTCGACATCAAAGACGAACAAATCGAGGAACTGAAAAAGTTCCATCGTTCTAAATTTGACGTTGACTCTATAATGAGTACCGCGAGCGAACTTAAGTATATGGGTGAACTTAAGACTGTAATCAGCAAAGAGTTTTCAAACCCATCACCCGAGTTCATAAAGTTCTTCGGAAAGCAAGTGTATGAAGGTCAATTCACACAAAAGATGACAGAGCAGTTCTACACTCTTGTAAAACGCACCATCAACAACTACGTCAACTATATCATTTCCGACAGACTAAAAGCCGCCATAGATAACAGTGTCGAACCAACAAATCTTCCAACAGACAAAGACACTGACAATTCGGTAGAAGACCAACCTTCTGAGCCAAAAATCATAACTACCGAACAAGAGTTGGAGGCATTCTACATCGTAAAATCTATTTTGCGCAACACGATTGACTCCAAACGTATCAACTACCGAGATTCACAAAGTTATTTTTCGGTATTGATTGACAACAACAACCGCAAACTTGTTTGTCGACTCTATTTCAACTCCGAAACCAACAAGCGCATCTCTTTTGTTGATGAGAATAGAGATTTACATCACAACAAAATATCTACTATCGATGACATCTATCAGTTTACTGATGATATTATCGCCGCAGCGTCGAAGTTTATCTAAGACCTATCGCAAAAAGAGAAGCAGTCTTCTCTCCCGCAATTAAACGACTTTTCTCAATGGCTAACAGTGTTATTGGTTGCATTGTTAGTCATTGTTGTTTACAAACCTAACATTAACTACGACCATACTACAAATCGAGTAGGAGGAAAACGAAGTAGTTTTCTTCCTACTTTCGTTTTCCGACCT